>JAYVQD010000273.1:0-1818 GCA_043777275.1 Nitrosomonadales bacterium | reverse complement strand
GGCGATGCGGCGGCGCGTTACGGCGCGAATCTGCTGCCGGTGGATTACCAGCCCCACGACTCTGCCTCGCGCACACCGCTGCTGCGCTACCCGTATGCACGCACCCGTGAGGCGCTCGAACAACTCGCCAGGAGCGCACCGCCGCACGCCGCGCACGGTTACAAAATGCGCTACGTCAATCCGGCCACCGGCGGCCATGCGTTTCCGACGATGGCGGCATTTATGCAGTGGCTGCCGCAAGGTTTTAGCGGGCGCGACACTCGCTGTACCGACGGCGCGGTATATTGTGTGGTCGAAGGGCACGGTGCGATTCTGATGGGCAACGAAAGCGTCGAGTTCGCGCCGCATGATTGCTTTGTGATTCCGCCGTGGCAGGCACATCGTTTCACCGCACAGTCCGATTGCGTGATGTTCAGCTTCTCGGATCGCGCGGCGCAGGAAACGCTGGGATTTTGGCGTGAGTCGTTAGATTAAAAAGTGTTTAAAAACAAATAGTTATGAAATTACTTCCCATAAGGAATCCCATGAACGATTGCTGCAAGCTGGATATTTTTCCGCACATTTTCCCGAAGTCTTTTTTCGACCGCATGAAAGAAATCGCCGAGACCAATCCGGCGCTCGCCTCCACCATCAAGCGCTGGCTGCACATCCCCGTGCTGTGGGACCTCGATGCGCGCATACGCATGATGGGCAAGTTCAACAACTACAAACAGATCCTCACGCTGTCGCTGCCCGCGATTGAATTCCTTGCCGGGCCGAATGAATCGCCCGCGCTGGCACGTCTTGCCAACGACGGCATGGCGGAAATCGTACGCGAGCGGCCTGAGTTGTTTCCGGCGTTTGTGGCGTCGCTGCCGATGAACAACGTGAAAGCCTCGCTCGACGAAATGGATTACGCCATCCGCAAACTCGGCGCGAAAGGCATCCAGATTTTCACCAACGTCAATGGCCGCCCGCTGGACGACCCCGAGTTCTTTCCGATTTTCCAGCGCTGCGTCAAAAAATACGATCTGCCGATCTGGCTGCACCCGGCGCGCACCGCGAAGTTTGCGGATTACCCCACCGAAGAAAAATCGCTCTACGAAATCTGGTGGCTGTTCGGCTGGCCCTATGAAACCAGCGCCTGCATGGCGCGCATTGTGTTCAGCGGCATGCTCGACAAACTGCCCAACATGAAAATCATCACCCACCACCTCGGCGCGATGGCCCCCTACTTCGACGAGCGCATTCGCCTCGGCATGTCGCAAATGGGCGCGCGCACCACCGATGCCGACTACGGCAAGCTCCTGCGCGGGCTGTCGAAGCCGCCACTGGAATTGTTTAAAATGTTCTACGGCGATACCGCGATCAACGGCTCCGCACCCGCGATCCGCTGCGGGCTGGATTTCTTCGGCGCGGATCATGTGCTGTTCGGCACCGATTGCCCGTTCGACCCCGAAGGCGGCCCGCTGTTCATCCGCAACGGCATCAAGGCGATTGATTCGCTGAAACTTTCCACCGCCACGCGTAACAAGGTTTATTTTGGCAATGCAATGAAAATGCTGCGGCTGGAACCTGAAGTGGCGAAGGTACCGAAGGTGGCGGCCAAAAAGAAGGCGGCCAAAAAATAATCGCAGGGCGGGAGTCATCCCGCCTTCCGCGATTACCGCACCTATAACCGAAGGCGGGATGACTCCCGCCCTACGATGTTTACATCTGATACCCGGGAGAAGTCATGCATAAAAATATAGGCCATTTCTTGCTTGGCTGTGGATTTTCGCTGTCGTTGTTCCTGAGCGCATCACCCGCCTTTGCACAAACCCCGCCCGTATCGGCGCC
>JAYVQD010000272.1:0-6966 GCA_043777275.1 Nitrosomonadales bacterium | reverse complement strand
GCGTGCATACAGGCTGTTGCCGCCGGAGAGTTTTAAATCGTAGGTCAGCCCGCCCTGTGATTGCGCGATGCTCTTGCGGGTGTTGAAGTTGATCGCGTTCGCCCCCGCCGGATTGCCGCCCGCCTGCTTCGGATTGGCCGCTACCTGCGCCGCCGTCAAGCCCAGTGGGTCTTGTGTTTCGGGTTGATCGAACACGTTGACCACCAGCGTCAGCACACCGCGATCACCGAGGTCATATTTCAATTTGGCGTTCATGTGATCGCGCCGCGCCGCACTGTGATCGCGATAGCCGTTGGTTTCAAAACGCGAGACATCCACCACCGCATTCAGCGGCCCGTGCTGGCCACCGTATTGCGCGCCCAGTTTGGTGGTGTCGTAGCTGCCGAACAGCGCACTCACTGACGCCGTGGGTTCTTTCGGCCCGTCAGCGGTAAAAATCTGGATCACGCCGCCGGCGGAGCTGCCGTACATGCTGGCGAACGGCCCGCGCATCACTTCGATGCTTTTCGCCGATGACAGATTGAAGGTGGCCGCCTGGCCTTGTCCGTCCGGCATGGTCGCGGGAATGCCGTCGGCAATCAGCCGCAGGCCGCGCACACCAAACGCCGAACGCGCACCGAAACCGCGCGATGAAATTTGCAAATCCTGCGCGTAGTTTTGGCGGTTAAGCACCGAGATGCCGGGCACGCGGTTCAGCACTTCCGACAGATTGACCTGCGGATTGGCCTCGCGGATCGCGCGCTGATCGATGGTGTCGATCGACGCCGGAATATCCATGTTGTTGCGCTCAACGCGCGTGGCGCTAACCGACACTTCGGGTAGCACCGTTGGTTTCTGCGCCGTTTGCGCACCGGCGCCACAGGCAAGGCTCGCCAGCGCCGCGGTTACTGCGTTTTTGATCAAACGATTTTTCATGAGGACTTGATTTCCAATGTACGGCCTGTTTACTTAAGGCCAGCCAGATAATGCGCCAGATTTTCTATGTCCTGCTCGCTCAAGGCTTGCGCCGCGCTCGCCATGGTGCCGTCGATGTCGCGGCGGCTGCCATCTTTAAGACCACGCATCTGCTTGATTAAATACTCGTAACTCTGCCCTGCCAGTCGTGGAATTTGATTCTGCCCCGACAGATCAGGCATATGGCATGACCCGCAGTGATGCGCTTCCAGCACCTTACGCCCTATCGCCGCTTTGGCGGCATCCGCCTGAAAATTCGCTGCAACCGGCTTTTGTGCAGAAAAATACGCGCCGATATCCTGCATATCGCGGTTGCTCAACTTCTCGGCAAAAGGCGACATCGCCGCGTCGCTGCGGCGCTTTTCGCGAAACTGCACCAGTTGCAAAAACGTATGCATAGCGGGCTGCGCAGCGAGTGACGGCACGCCCGGCAATGTGGCGTTGCCGTTGGTACCGTGACACGCCACGCACACCGCAGCCTTGCCGCGCCCCGCCTCTACGTCTGCGTCTGCCGCACTCACGTGCATGCCTGCGCACGTGAGTGCCACCACCAACCATCGCACGAAATCAGCGCTTGTAGCTGATGCGGTACACTGCGCCCGCCACGTCATCCGATACCAGCAGCGCGCCATCGTTCATCACCTGCACATCCACCGGGCGGCCCCAGTAGGCGTTGCCGTCGGCCCAGCCTTCGGCGAACGGCTCGTATTTCACTGCCTTGCCTTGCGCGTCCAGCGTGACCTGCATCAGATTAAAGCCGATCTTCTGCGTCTTGTTCCACGAGCCGTGATTGGCGATGATAATGCGATTGCGATACTCCGCCGGGAACATTTTCCCGGTGTAAAAACGCATGCCCAGCGGCGCGATATGCGGCCCGAGCTTCAGCGCGGGCGGCGTGAATTCGCTGCACGAACGGCCCTTGCCAAGCTCCGGGTCGAGGAAGTCGCCCTGATGGCAGTACGGATAACCAAAGTGCGCACTTTTCCTGGCCGAATTCGCCAGGCGATGCAGTGTGTCGTGCGGCAGGTCTTCACCCATCCAGTCGCGCCCGTGGTTGGTGAACCACAGTTCTTTGGTGTTCGGATGAAACGCCATGCCCACGCTGTTGCGCACACCCTTGGCAACGGTTTCCATCACGCCGTTTTTCGGATCAACACGCACGATTGCCGCATGCGTATCCGGCGGCACACAGGCATTGCACGGCGCGCCGATGTTGAAATACAGCCAGCCGTCCGGCCCCACCGTCAGATATTTCCAGCCGTGCGGCTCGTCCTTCGGCAGTGCATCGAACACCACCGTGGGCTGGCCCGGATTGTCGAGCTTGTCTTCAATGTTGTCGTAACGCAGGATGCGCGAGAGCTCCGCCACGTAAAGCGAACCGTTGTGGAACGCGATGCCGTTCGGGCGATACAAACCTTTGAGCAAGGTCTTCACCTCGCGCTTGCCGTCTTTCTCCGTGATCGCGTAAACCGCATCCACCAGACGCGTGCCGACAAACACGGTGCCTTTCGCGCCCACCGCGATGGAGCGCGCATTCGGCATGCCTTCGGCCCACAGTTCAATTTTGAAGCCCGGTGGCAGCTTGATTTTGTCGAGCTTCATTTCTGACGCGGCTTTCGCTGTCATCCCCGGCGGGTTAGGCGCCAGCGTTGAACTCTTCATCGAATCGGGCCGGCCTTGTTGCCATGAGGGTGGCGGCGGCGGCGTAATCGGCTTTTGCTCGGGCTGCGCTTGCGGCGCGGGCGCGGCCTGAGCTACGGGAGCGGCGGCAGGTTGCTGCGCGCTCGCTTGCGTCGCGAGCACCAGAGCTGCGGCGGCGACAGACAGCGTTAGGTGGCGCTTCTGTAAACCACTAAAAACGGAACGCATATTTTTCCTCCTGAGTAGTGAGACAAAAAAGACGCGCAAGCCGCGCGCGTACCGCGTATCAAGCGCACATTGCACGTGCCATTATGCCGCAAACCTCACGCTTGAAGAACTACGATTTATTGTTTAAAAACAGATACTTATAATTTATCGATGATTTCCGCGATGCAGCGCTACTCGGCGCGCATCCCGGCCGCATTCACCACCGTATTCCAGCGCCGCAAATCCCTGTCGATCAGCACCGCGAATTCGTCGCGCGGGGTGGCGCGCGTTTCGCCGCCCTGATTGGCGAAACGCTCGCGCACCTCGGTGCTGCTGACAATCTGCATGATCTCAGTGTTCAGCCGCGCAAGTATTTTGGGCGGTGTAGCGGCAGGCGCGAGCACGCCTTACCACGTGGATGTTTCGTAATCCGGCAAACCCTGTTCGACAATAAGCCGCACATCGGGCAGCACCGCCGAGCGTTTGCGGCTGGTGATGCCCAGCGCTTTCAACTTGCCGCCTTTCACCAACGGCGCGGCGTTGGTGATGCCCGACATCACCAGTTCAATTTGTCCGCCCACCAGATCAATCATCGCGGGCGCCACGCCTTTGTACGGCACATGCGTAACATCAATCTTCGCCTGATGCTTGAACAACTCTGTCACCAGATTGATGACACCGCCCACACCGGACGAGCCATAACGCAGCTTGCCCGGATTCGCGCGCACCAACGCGATCAGCTCCTGCACTGAATTCGCCGCCACCGACGGATGCACCGCCAAAATGGCCGGCTGCTCGAACACCAATGATAGCGGCGCAAGATCACGCTTCACGTCATAGGGTAATTTGCGATTGACCGCCGCATTCATGGTGATCGCCGTGGAGGCCACCAGCAGCGTGTAGCCATCCGGCGTGGCTTTAGCAACCAGTTCAGCGCCCACCGCCGAACCGCCGCCTTCGCGATTGAACACCACCACGTTTTGACCCAGACGCTGGGCCAGCTTTTCGGAAATGACGCGGCCCAGAATATCCGCCACGCCTGCAGGCGCATACGGCACCACCACGCGCCCGGGCTTGGCCGGATAATTCTGCGCCGTGCCTGCAGCCGCAATGAACAGCATCGGCGCAGCCAGCAAAGCGTATTTCAAACGGCTAATTTTCGTGTTTGCGGCCGAAACACCGGCAAGGTGGTTTCATCATCCTGCTTTTCAAACGCAACTTGCACACGCAGGCCGATACGTACCTCGTCGGGGTCGATGGAAGTAAGTCGCGTCATCAAATGCGGCCCTTCATCCAATGCCACCACCGCCACCACGTACGGCACGAGTTCCTCGAAGCCCTTGCTCGGTGCGCGATGCACCGCGGTAAAACTGTAAACCTCGCCGTTGCCGCTGACGTCCTGCCATGCGAGTTGTGTCGAGCCGCAATATGGGCACGCAGTGCGCGGATAGAAATGAAATTTCGCGCACGTATCGCAACGCGGCAACTTCAGTTCGTGTTGATGCGCGGCTTGCCAATACGGCGCAGTGAGCGGATTAGGGGACGGCAGTGGCCGAAACGAGCTCATGAGTAACTATTTGTTTTTAAAATTAAATTTCAGAAATAACAACCGTAGGATGGGTGAAACCCATCCTACGTACACTTTTGAGTGTTTTTCATATCCCCAATATCAACGTGCAATGAATCGCAATGGTGCCGCCGTTGCCATGCACCAGCGCGAGTTTCGCGTCCTTCACCTGCCGTGCGCCCGCCGTGCCACGCACCTGCCGCACGCCTTCGATTACATGAAATAATCCTCCGCCCAAACCCGGATGGCACGCTGATAACAAGCCGCCATGTGTCGTCACCGGCAGCGCGCCGCCCAACGCGATGCGCCCGTTTTGCACGAACGCACCGCCCTCGCCTTTTTTGCAAAAGCCCAAATCCTCAAGCTCAATGATGACGGTAATCGTAAAGCAATCATAAAGCTCGGCCACGTCGATATCGGCAGGCGTGACCCCCGCCATGGCGAACGCTTTTTTACCGGACTCGACCGCGCCACTGACCGGCAAATTCAGCGCCTCGCCCACATAGCTATGACTCAGGCCATAACCTTGCCCCAACAAACGCACCGGCTTTTGCTTCAAATCGCGCGCGCGGTCGGCGCTGGTGACAATCACCGCCGCCGCACCATCGGACACCAACGCACAATCAAAGCGTTTCAGCGGCGAGGTGATCATCGGCGAATCCAGCACCTCGCGCACGGTGATGGGTTTGGTCTGATGGGCATTCGGATTGAGCGATGCATGATGGCGTATGGTCACCGCGACTTCGGCCATCTGTTCCTCGGTAGTGCCGTATTCGTGCCTGTGCCGCTGCGCGATCAGCGCATAATTCGACGCCACCAGCGGGCCGTAAGGCACTTCAAACTGCGGATGCGCTGCGCCCGATTCGGCCATGGTTTGCACCGCCGAGGCGCGCGTCTTGTTGGTCAGCAAGTTTTGCCCGGCCACGCACAGCACGGTGTGGCATTGCCCGGTGGCTATCGCCATCGCCGCATGATGAATCATCGCCGCACCCGATGCCCCCGCCAGATCGAGCGTGGACAAATACGCCGGCTGCACGCCCAGAAAACTCGCCACCACGCCGCACGGCATGTTCCACGACTCCACTCGCACCGGCGTGGTTATCAGGCCGTCGATATCCTTGAGCGTCAAGCTCGCATCGTTCAGCGCGGCGCGCGCCGCATCGCTTTGCAATTGCAGTGCACTGCGATCCGGCACTTTGCCGCAGCGGCTTTCACCAATGCCGGCGATGCGCGTTTCCGCCAGTGTCATCATGGCGTGCGCTTCAATACATCGCGCGCGATCAGCATGCGCTGAATTTCCGACGAACCTTCGCCGATGCGATAGTGGCGCACGTCGCGATACATGCGCTCAATGGGATAGCCCTGCACGATCCCCATGCCGCCGTGGATTTGCACCGCGCGGTCGGCCACGCGCCCCACCATTTCGGAGCAATACAGCTTGCACACGCTGGGCGCTGTGCCGACATCCTTGCCGTCATCGATTTGAGTGAGTGTCTGATACACCATCGCGCGCGCAGCAATCAGATCGACTTCCGAATCCGCCAGCATCCACTGGATCGCCTGCCGCTCGGCCAGCGGTTTGCCGAAGGTGACGCGCTCCTTCGCATACGAAGCGGACATCTCCAGCAACCGGTCTGCCGTGCCGATGCACGAGAACGACACGGCCATGCGGCCATCGCGCAGCGATTCTTTCGCCAAATCAAAGCCCTGCCCCGGCTGGCCCAGCACGGCGCTATCGGGCACCTGGCAGTTGTCGAATTCAATCTCGGCAAGTTTGATCACATCCGAGCCCATGGTGGTGTCCACGCGCGTTATGTTGAAACCGGGCGTACCGCGATCCACCAGAAACGCGGTGACGCCGCCGTGCGTGCGTTTCACCGGATCGGTAATCGCTATCACCGTGATGAAATCAGCCTCGTGCGCGCCGTTGATGTAATGCTTGCGGCCGTTGATGACCCAGCCGCCGTCGACTTTATCCGCGCGGGTAATCATGGCGGAATTGTCCGAGCCGCCCGCCGGCTCGGTGAGCGCGAACGCGGTGCGTTTCGTGCCGTCCATCAGCCCCGTCAGATAGTTGCGGTGTTGTTCCGGCGTACCATGACGTGCGATCGCGATCGGCGTCAGCCCGCCGCCGCCGCTGGCGAGCAAACCAAAAATGCGATGCGAACGGCTGAATTCTTCCAGCATCAAACCATACGGAAACAAGCCCATGCCCGCGCCGCCCACATCCTGCGGCAGGCGCATCGACAGGTAGCCGTGCTTGCCCAGCAAAGGCAACACGTGCGGCGGCAGTTCGCCGGTTTTGTCGATGCTATTTTCCAGTGGCGCAAGTTCGGCTGTGACGAATTTGCGCAGTGCTTCGCGCATCTGCGTGAGTTCGGGTGAGAGTTCAAAGCGCATGGTCTGAGTCGCTGCCAGCGGCGCGCCACGTCACCATGTCGCGCTCGGCCTGTTCCAGCGCGGCGCGCATCGGTTTGCGCATCCACGCTTTGCTCGCCGCAAACGCGCGTGGATTTTTCGCCATCAGTTCACGCGCCAGTGTTTCAGCGTGCATCGCCACATCAGCACGCGGCACTACCGCGCGTATCAGCCCATGC
>JAYVQD010000271.1:0-7027 GCA_043777275.1 Nitrosomonadales bacterium | reverse complement strand
GGCCGTCGGCGTGATCATCGGCGCCGCATTCGGCAAGATCGTTGAGTCGCTGGTCAAAGACGTCATCATGCCGCCCATAGGGCTATTAATGGGCGGAGTGGATTTCTCCAATCTGTTTGCAGTACTCAAGCAAGGCGCGACAGCAGGCCCGTACGCCACCGTTGAAATCGCCCAAAAAGCCGGCGCGGTCACGTGGAACTACGGCGTTTTCATCAATACCATCATCGCCTTCCTGATCGTGGCCTTCGCGATATTCCTCCTGGTCAAGGGTGTCAACAAAGCCAGAAATGCCGCGCCGCCTGCGCCGGCCGCGCCGCCGGAAGACGTAGTGCTGCTGCGCGAAATCCGTGATGCACTGAAAAAATAATTTTCCGTAATTACACACACGAAAGGGCGCAAGATTTTTGCGCCCTTTGTGCTTTGTCGCTCACCATCGCGCGTCGGCTGCGGGCGTTGACGAACTGTTCGGCGTGCGCAGCACTGGCGCCGGCGCCGCAGCCAGTTCAATCAGCACCCGTTCGAACTCCCCAACGATGGCAGTCCAGTCGATGCGTTCCGTGGTTTTCCGCGCATGGAACCCCAGTTGCCTGATACGGTCACGATCACCCGTCAGTTCACTCGCTAACCGCAGAAACGCCGCGCTGTCGTCCACCCGCGCGGCGAGGCCATTGTGGCCGTGGCGTATGTGCTCCTTCGCGGCGGCGTAATCGTAGGCAACCACCGCGAGCCCGCTGGCCATTGCCTCCAGTGTGACGTTGCCGTAGGTCTCGGTAACGCTGGGGAACAAGAAAATATCCGCCGAGGCATAGTACGCCGCCAAATCCTCGCCGGTGCGGATACCCGCAAACACGTGCTGCGGATATTGCGCCTCCAGCCACGCGCGCTCGGGCCCGTCGCCGACCAGTACCAACTGCGCCCGCGGATTCACTGCAAGCATCGCGTCGAACGCCTTTAACACCAGCGGCAAGTTCTTCTCCGCCGCGAGCCGCCCCACCACCATTGCCACCGGATCATCCGGCGTGGCGCCCCAGCTTTGGCGCAGCGCGATGCTGCGCCGGGCGGGATTGAACAATTGCGTGTCTACGCCGCGCGCGACGACCCGCAGCTTATCAAAGCCGAGCTGTGCCAGCTCATCGCGTATGCCAGTAGTGGGCACCAGCGTGCAGTGCGTGCGGTTGTGCATGGCGCGCAGGTAGGCAACGATCAGCGGCCGCAGCCAGCCGACGCCGTAATGTTTGCTATACGCGTGAAAGTTAGTATGAAAGTCGCTCGACACCGGCAGGCCCAGCGCACGCGCGGCCGACAGCGCCGACCAGCCGAGCGGCCCTTCGGTCACAATATGCACGACATCCGGGCGCTTGAGCGCCCACAAGCGCAGCAATTTGCGCTTGGCGGGGAAGCCCAGCTTAAGCACGTCATAGCGTGGTATGGCGATGCCGCGATGGAGCACCTCTTCGAAACATGTCGCCCGTGTCGGAACTTCGCCGGAAAACTGGCGCGGCCGTATCAACTGAACCGTGTGTTCACGCTCGCGCAGGCCGTCCACCAGCCGTCCCATCGTGATCGTCACGCCGTTGATCTCGGGCAGATAGGTCTCGGACACCACTGCGATACGCAGTCGCGGGCGCTCCGCCATCACGAACGGCCGCTGCCGGGTCGTGTTATCCAAGACCATCGACTACCCGCTTCGGCATGATGCTATCCACCAGCCGCAGTTCGGGCGTGGTACGCAGCAGCTCCATGCGCCCGTCGGTGTGTTCGACGAGCGCGGTGCAGTTATCCACCCAGTCGCCGCAATTGTAGTAGGTGACGCCATCGATCGGCTTCATTACGGGCGTATGGATGTGGCCGCACACGATCCCATCCATGCCGCGTTGAATCGCGGTGTGCGCAGCCGCGCTTTCAAAGTCGCCGACATAGGCCACTGCCTTGAGCACATTGCGCTTGGCGTAATCCGCGAGCGACCAATGCCCGCTCACGCCCAATTTGCGCCGCAGCCAGGACAGCGCGCGATTCATATGCACCAGCACGGTGTAGGACACGTCTCCCAGCACCGACACCCAGCGATGGCACGTCGTCACCTGATCGTACTCGTCGCCATGCACCAGCAACAAGCGTTGTCCGGCAGCGGTAACATGGATGTGTTCCGACGCGATATCCACCGCGCCAAACGACATGCCGATATATTCGCGCAGCTTTTCGTCGTGATTGCCGGGGATGAAAATCACCCGCGTATGGTGACGCGCCTTGCGCAGGAGTTTCTGCACCACCGTGTTATGCGCTGAAGGCCAATACACCGTGCGATTCATCGCCCACAGGTCGATGATGTCGCCGATCAGATAAAGGTATTCGCTCTCGTATTCTTTCAAAAATGCCAGCAGGCGCTCGGCCTGACAGGCGCGCGAACCGAGGTGGATATCCGACAGGAACAGTGCACGCACGCGTTTCATCGCCTCACCTCTGACCCGCTCTCTGTTTCCACAACCGGGCAATCACGTCTGCGCGCATGCGCGCGGGTTTAGTTCCCACGAAAATATAGTAGGGCACTTTCAGCCACGGCAACCACGGCAACGACCCGCGCGACTCGTGTTGTTGCAGGCGCTCGGTCGTCGCGCACAATGCCGCGAGATGCGCAGGCGACAGGCGAACTTCATCGTGGCCGAACCAGTGCGTCCAGAACCAGCGTTCCAGCGCGGGCTGTGTGGCGCGTGCAGCGGCATCCGCTTCGCCCGCGACGTAGAAGTCGACCACGCCCAGCTTACCGCCGGGTTTTAACATGTTCAGCGCGTTAGTCAGCGCCCTCAGCCAATCCGGAATCATCGTCAGTGCGTAGGAAAAGTAGACGCAGTCCACGAGCGCGGGCGGAGAATACTCGGTGGCATCGGCTTCGATCACCCGTACGTTGGGCAGGCCATGCGCGCGGCGGCGGGCCTGTTGCAGCAGCGAAGGACAAATATCGACCATGTCCAGGGACTCAAAGCGCGACACGCGGGGCCCCCACAGATCGAGCATCCCGCCGGTACCCGCGCCCAGTTCAACCACCCGGCTGCCCGGCGCAAGATTGAGCAGGTCCAGCAGCTTTTCACGGCCATGCAACATGCGCTTGCGCAGGCTGTCGTAGTCCGCCGCCTGCGGCCGGTAAAACGCGTCGAGCCGCGCAGCGTGCGTGCCGCTGGCCGGCATGCCTCTCACCATACGCAACAATGTTTTGAACTCGATGGTATTCATGTCAGGCAACAGTGGCGACGGTTCAAACAACCGCCTCGGCAATGTGAAATCCGGCATAGGTGTGAACGCGGTCACGCAGATGCAGCCGGCGCGCCAGCGACTCGTCAAAGCGCAGCGCATCGGCCAGCGGACGCTGCGCGCCCTCAACCGTGATGCGCAAACGATCCAGAAACCATGGGCGCGCATGCGCGTTGCGGAAAATGATCCGCGCCGAGGGCGCCGCGCGCGCGAGGATCATCTCCCATTCCTCGGCCAGCAAGCGGGCATCCTGCGCGCCCAGCCAATCCATATGGTCCAGCAGTACAAACTTGGTGATCGGCTCGGTGTGCGCGCGCAGAAAATCGGTCACCGTGCTGGTGTGCGCAGTGATATTTCGAGCGGCATGTCTCAGCCGATCAAAATTTTCGGCCTTGAGATACTCGGGACAACAGTCGCGGGTGTAGTGCCCGCGCAGGTAAAGCTGCCAAAAATAATTGTCTGCCAGCGGCAGTTCGCGCGCGATGTAATCAACGCACTCGCGCACGAAGCCCGCCACGCCGCCGATGTGCTGGCGCCGCACTTCCGCGTGTTGCTCGCGCGGCACGCCCAGCAGGCTCAGGGTGACACGCGAGGACAACACGCGATTGACGCCCGGACGCCACAGCAGAGGGCTGACACTGCGGTCATACATCGCGCGCTGGGATCGCATATCCGGCGCGGCGAAGAGTTCGTCGAGCGCGTATTTCAGGCGCGGCCGCAGCCGGAAGTAACATTGAAACGCCTGAGCCACCATGCCCGCGAGGCCGCGATGATAAAACCCTACACCCCGCGCATTACCCTGAAACCAATGCAGGTGCGCATCCCAAAAAGCACGTGCGTCATGCGGCAGCATCATGCGCAGGCCGCGCCGATACAGGAATTCAAAACGCGGATGAAAGCCGTTGCCGAAGAGCGCGAAAAAATCTTCATGATTCAGCGCCGCGACCGCCGCAAGCTTCAGTTGCAGCAATGCGGTTTGGCGAGGATTCGCATCAACGGCATGCACGCGCCCCGCGCCCGCCAGCGCATAGTCGAGCGCGTTGCAGCCGGCACTGGTGATCACCAGCACCGTGTCGCCGGGCCCCAACGCCAGTGCTGCGCGATCCACTGCCGGATCTTCCCAACAGGCGTTATAGATCAGCGAGCGGCTATACAGCGCCGCAAACAGCACGTCGTGAAATCGGCCCGTGATGGAGTGAATTAACTTCAAGGAACGCCAATAAAATATTGATTATTGGCGGATTCTATCCACTCGTGATTTCGGTTTTATGACAAGTACATCGGCTGGATGGCGATGTGATATCAGCAACACGCCGCCACCGCACAAGCAGCAATGTGAGGTGTTATCGCCCCCAGATGACCAGCAACCAGACGACAAAAACGTTCATCAGCGAGAGCATCACCGCTGCGCTGCCGATATCCTTGGCGCGTTTGGCGAGTTGATGATTTTCGAGCGAGATGCGGTCTACCGCAGCTTCCACTGCCGAGTTCAACAACTCGACAATCAACACCAGCAGAACGCTCGCAATCATCAGCGCCTTGCCGATGGCGCCGACGTCCAGCCATAGCGCCACGGGAATGAGTACGACCGCCAGCAGCACTTCCTGCCTGAACGCATTTTCGTGTTTGAACGCAGCGGCGAATCCATCCAGCGAATAGAACAGTGCGTTCCAGATGCGCCGGAGACCGGTTTTGCCTTTGTGCGCACTTTCTTCTACGACGACATCGTCGATCGGCGATTTTTTTGGCTCAGTCATGAATTATTTCCGGCGCGATCAACAAACGCACAGGCGGGTGGGATGGCGCAGCATGCATATTTCATAACTATTTGTTTTTAAACAATTATTTTAAAGAGGCCAGAGCGGCATCGTAGTTCGGTTCCTGCTTGATCTCGGGCACCAGTTCGGCATGCAGCACTTTGTTATTGGCGTCGAGCACCACCACGCCGCGCGCGGTGAGTCCCTTGAGCGGGCCGTCCGCCACATCCACGCCGAACTTGCCGTGAAAATCACGATTGCGAAACGTCGATAGCGGCGTCACGTTGGCGATATTTTCAGTGGTGCAGAAACGGCCCATTGCAAACGGCAAATCGCCGGAGATCACCAGCACCACGGTATCGCTCATACCGGCGGCTTTTTCGTTGAATTTTCGGGTTGACGTCTGGCACACAGGCGTGTCGAGACTGGGCACGATGTTCAGCACTTTTTTCTTGCCCGCGAAATCCTTGAGCGAGACTTCTTTCAGATCTTTGCCGGTGAGCGTGAAATCAGGCGCGCTATCGCCCTGCTTGAGAAAGTTGCCGTTCACGGTAACCGGGTTGCCGCCTAAGGTAACGTTTGCCATGGTGAATCTCCTGGAGTGAATGAACAAATAGGTAAATGAATGGGGTAGTCAATGGCCTGACTGCTTGATGAAACACCACGCGCGGCCCTCAGCGTGTTTGGTTATGCTTTAGCCACCGCCGCGTACGCCGCCGCATCCAGCAACGTGCTCAATTCCGCCACGTTGCCGAGCTTCAGGCGAAACAGCCATGTGCCGTACGGATCCGTGTTAATGGCCTCGGGCGTATCGGCCAGCGCGGGGTTGACCTCCACCACCACCCCCGATGCCGGAGCATGAATGTCAGCGGCCGTCTTGACGGATTCAATCACGCCGCAGGCTTCGCCCTGTTTCACCGCGGCGCCCGCGGCGGGTGGCTCCACAAACACCACATCGCCCAACTGCTCCTGCGCATGGTGTGTGATGCCCACGATGCCGGTGTCGCCGGTTTCCATTTTCAGCCAGGTGTGTGAAGCGTGATACATGAGATTCTGCGGATCGGTCATCGAAGATTCACAAACTGATTTGTCAGTTTGTCAGTTGATTAGTGGGTGGGCGCGGCCATCAGGTTAAGCCGGAATCCGGCGGCGGGCAAGCCAGTGATATCCATGTCGATGCGCAACGTGGTTTCGGCATTCGCGGCAATCGTGGCGTTCGCCGCGTTCGCAATATTCGCACTCGGCAAATAGTCCGCCGGGACGATCACGCGCCGCGCCAGCGCATGCTCACGATTGTCGGTGAGTACCAGATCGAACGCCGGGTAACCCACGTCGATGGCTGCGCGATTGCGCAGCGTCGCGGTAAGCTGAACGAGGTGCGGCTGCGCCTTATCAACGACCTGCAAATCGGAGGCTTCGATGTTCAGCGCGGCGGGTTGTTGCAACGCCGGCACAGCGCATCCGGCCCACGCGCAGAGTTGCGCCAGCAGCGGCTTGGTGACGGGAAAGTGCGCCGACAGCTCGCTGCGGTACCGATACAGCACTTGCCCCGCGAGCAGCAGCGCCGCCACGCTAGCGGCAATAGCCCACGGCCAGCGCGCACGGTTCGCGGGCGGGGCAGCCGGATCGTTAGTGTCGAGAATTGCAGCGCCATCCGATGGTTCGCTTGCCGCAGGCACGGGCAACGACACCACAGCAGCCGATGCTTGCGCGGGTGACAGGTCGTTACCTGCCGGTTCGCTTTGCGGCTGCGCGGGAAGAGCAGTCGCTGTCATTTCAATCGGCATGGGCGGCGTAGGCACATCCGGTGCCTCAGGCCATGCCGGCCAGTAGGAGTCAGTTGCGGATTCCGTTGCGGGTTCGCTGGCAGTGGCCGCCTCGGTGGCGGTGACGGCGGCAGGGGCGGGTTCGGCGGACGGCGGCGCGGCCTCGGCGTTGCGCGCTCCGCCGCTGGTGGCGGCGCCCGCTGCGGTTTGAAACTCGTCGAGCGTGGTCGCGCTCAACAGGCCGTCGAAAATTTGTTT
>JAYVQD010000270.1:0-7041 GCA_043777275.1 Nitrosomonadales bacterium | reverse complement strand
ACACCCTGCTGATGGGCACCATCGGCGGCATTGCGGTGGCGATGAGTCTGATGCCCAATCGCGGATACGATTCGCTGCGCGATTTCGCGCCGATCTCGCAGGCAGTCACGGTAACCAACGTGCTGGTGGTGCATCCCAGCGTACCGGCAAAACGGTGAAAGAAATGCTCGCACTCGCGCGCGCAAAGCAAGGCCGGCTCAACTACGCTTCTTCCGGCAGCGGCACGGTGACGCATCTGGCCGGCGAGCTATTCAAACTGATGGGCAAGGTGGATATCACGCACGTGCCGTTCAAAGGCGGCGCACCGGCGCTGACGGCGCTGATTTCCGGAGAAGTTGATCTGTCGTATGAAAACAGTCTCATCATCACGCCGCACATCAAGGCCGGCAAGGTGCGCGCGATTGCCGTCACCGGGTTAAATCGCTCGGCGCTGTTTGCCGATTTGCCGACCATCGCCGAATCAGGCTTACCCGGTTACAACGCCAGCGGCTGGTATGGCTTGTTCGCGCCTGCGGCAACCCCGCGCGCGATCATCACGCGACTGAATGCGGAGACCGTGAAGGCGCTGCGCGATGCGGTCGTCGTGCAACGCCTGTCGAGCCAGGGCGCGGAACCCGCGGGCACCACGCCGGAAGCATTCACCATTTTCGTCCGCAGCGAAATCGACAAGTGGGCGAATCTGGTGAAGGCCGCCAACATGAAAGCCGAGTAAGCTCGGGTTCATCATGATCGACTGGCTCATCAAAAACTGGTTTCTGCTGGTGATTGCCCTCGCGTGCAGCGCCTACTTTGCGTTCTATGTGATGCTGGCACGCGAGCGCCGTGACCAACCGCAGAACCCTCGCCGACGCGCTGAAAAAGACTGTTAGCTTTTTAACTACAATTAACTGCAATCCCATGACACATTATAAGTATTTGTTTTTATTGATATTTTTATCACCCCCTGTTGTGCTGGCGCAAGCCCCTTCGACAAGCTCAGGACAGGCCTATCCCAGCAAATCCGTGCGCCTGATAGTGCCCTTCGCCGCGGGCGGCAGCACTGACATTGTGGCGCGCACGCTGGCGCCGCGCCTGACTGAAATGTGGGGGCAACCGGTGGTGGTGGATAACCGGCCCGGCGGCAGCACGGTGATCGGCACCGAGATTGTCGCGAAATCGCCGCCTGATGGTCACACGCTGTTGGTTACGCCCGCGCCGTTTACCATCGTGCCGAGCCTGATGAAAAAACTACCGTACGATCCATTGAAGGATTTCGAGCCGATCACGCTGATTAACACCACGCCGCTGGTGGTGGTAGTGCATCCTGGCGTGCCGGCAAAAAACATGAAGGAGTTGATTGCGGTGGCCAAAGCCAAACCCGGCGCGCTGAATTTCGGCTCGTCGGGCAGCGGCGGCTCGAACCATCTGGCGGGCGAGTTGTTCAACACCATGGCTGGCGTGAAGATGGTGCATATACCCTACAAGGGCAACGCGCCGGCGCTGGTGGATCTGGCGGGCGGGCATGTCGATGTGGTGTTCAATGGTTTGACCTCGGCGATTCCGCTGATCCGCGGCGGCAGGCTGCGCGCGCTCGGCATGACCAGCCTCACGCGCGCGGGCGCGATGCCCGATGTGCCCACGCTCGATGAACAGGGGTTGAAAGGTTTTCTCGCGGTGGCATGGAATGGTTTAACCGCGCCCGCGCGCACGCCGCGCCCGGTGATCGATAAAATCAACGCCGATATCGTGAAGCTGGTCAAAACACCGGAGTTAATTGAGCGCCTGAAAGCCGACGGCTCCGATCCCGCGGGCTATACCGTCGAGCAGTATCAAAAGTTTTTACGCGATGAAACGGCGAAGTGGGCGAAGGTCATTGCAGCGGCGGGCGTGACGGGCTTGTAGGGTTCGTGCGGCAGGCAGGATATGCACGATACACTTTCACCGTCATTCCCGCGCAGGCGGGAATCCATAACACAACCTCCATTGCACGTGCGTTATGGGTGTCCGCCTGCGCGGGAACGACAAAGTAGATGTTGACCCATTCGAAAGTCACAGATACAAAAAGGTAACGGAGGAAATCATGGACAAAGCCAAACGAACCTTAACGGTTGCCGCTGCACTCACAGCACTGGCAACCCCTGCGCTCCACGCCCAAACCACTTCGACAGGCTCAGGACAGGCCTGGCCCGCCAAAACCATTCGCTTTGTCATCCCCTTCCCGCCTGGCGGCAGCAACGACATCGTCGGGCGCATGCTGGCGGCGTCACTCACCGAGCGGCTGGGCCGGCAGGTCATCGCCGACAATCGCGCCGGCGGCAACTCCATCATCGGCTCCGAGCTCGTGGCCAACTCGCCGCCGGATGGGTACACGATGCTGATCATCTCAACCTCGTTCACCACCAACCCGGTGATCCACAAGCTGCCGTTCGATCCGCTCAAATCCTTCGACTGGGTGGCGATGCTGGGCGTGGGGCCGAACGCGCTGGTGGTCACGCAAAGCCTGCCGGCAAAAAACATCAAAGAATTGATCGCGCTCGCCAAGGCGAAACCGGGGCAAATTGTTTACGCCTCCACCGGCGTGGGCAGCAACGCGCATTTCGGCACCGAGTTGTTCAAGCACATGACCGGCACCAACATGCTGCATGTGCCGTACAAAGGCGGCGGCCCGGCGCTGATCGATACCGTGTCGGGCGAGGCGCAGATGTGCCTGTCGTCGCTGATCCAGGCGCTGGTGCATGTGCGCTCCAACAAGCTCAGAGTGCTCGGCACCAGCGGCGCCAAACGCACGCCGTTGTTACCGGACGTGCCGACGATCATGGAGGCCGGCGTGCCCGGCTACGAAACGCAAAACTGGTGGGGCACGGCGGTGGCGCGCGGCACGCCGCCCGCGATCATTGCGCGGCTTAACGCCGAAATCAACGCCACGCTCAAAACGCCGGAGTTTGAAAAGCGCCTGCGCAACGAAGCGGCGGAGCCGGTGACCAAATCACCGGAAGATCTCGGCAAATACGTCGCCGCCGAAATGGACAAGTGGCGCAATCTTGCCAAGGTCGCCGGCATCAAGGGGGAATGACATGGCCGCGCGCCTCATCATGACAACCGCCCTCGCCCTCGTACTCGCCACGTGCATCGCCTGCGCACAGGCGCAGGACCCTTCGGCAAGCTCAGGACAGGCTTACCCGGTGAAAACCGTGCGCGTGGTGGTGCCGTTCGCACCCGGCGGCAGCAACGACATCGTGGGACGCCTGCTCGCGGCGCATCTTTCCGATCGCACGGGAAAGCAATTTGTCATCGACAACCGCGGCGGCGCGGGCGGCCTCGTCGGCACGGAAATGGTGTGGAAATCAGCACCCGACGGCTACACGCTGCTGGTGATTTCGGTCGCGTTTCCGATGAACGCCGCGATCTACAAGTTGCCGTATGAACCGATGAAAGCGTTCACGCCCGTGGTGCTGCTTGGCACGGGCACCAACGGCGTTGCCGTGCATCCCGCGCTGCCCGTCAAGAACGTAAAAGAGCTGATCGCGCTCGCCAAGGCGCGCCCAGGGCAACTGCAATATTCATCCGCCGGTATCGGCACGTTTCAGCACCTGAGTTCGGAGATGTTCAAATCCATGGCGGGCGTGAACATCCTGCATGTGCCGTACAAGGGCGGCGGCCCCGCCACCATCGATCTCATCGCCGGACAAGTGCAAATGTCGATAGGCTCGCTGATCGTGATACTGCCGCACCAGCGCAGCAACAAGATACGCATCATCGCCACCGGCGGCGCGAAACGCGCGGCGGCGCTGCCCGATATTCCGACCGTTGCCGAATCCGGCGTGCCGGGCTACGAAGCCAACAACTGGTGGGGCGTGATGGCGCCCGCGGGCACACCCGACGCCGTCGTGCGCAAGCTCAACACCGAATCCAACATCGTGATGTCGCTGCCCGACACCAAAAAACGCCTCGCCGCCGAGGGTGCGGAGCCGATCAACGTCACGCCCGAACAATTCGCCAAACACATCGTGGCTGAAATGGTGAAGTGGGGCAAGGTGACGAAGGAAGCGAATATCAAGGCGGAGTAACGCCTACTGCAAAATCAGGCAAACGCGCCACCCCGACGTCACGCCTGAACGTAAGACACCAGTTCGGCGCGTTCGCTGGCGATGTAACGGCCGCCCGGATTCGCCACCTGGTTCAGATTCTCAAAAGCAATAGCCCGCCTTATTCCCGGCGCGATCCAGTAACGCGTCTGCAGATTGATCGGAAATGAATCGTCGTTGGTCCGCGTCCATCCGGCACCCTCGATCTTGAAAGCATCAAAAGTACCCGCTGGAACCGTAATCTTTTCACGTGCCACCACCTTGAAATCATAATTCACGTCGCGCGCCGGAAAGTCACCGGCGAACCGCTGATAACGCGCCGACCAGCGCTTGCCGACGGTGTATTCCGGGATATAGAACTGCGTGCCGGTAAACCGCACTTTTTGATTTCGAATGATATTTCCAAGCAAGTCGGTCACCAGATTTCCGTTGTTAAAAAACACTTCGTTGTCACCTGTTTCCGTGACGCGCTGCGCAAAGACCCGCGATTCCACCTTGGTGAACACGTCCATTTCGCGATACCGAAAAATATCGCCGACCTTGTAATTGGTGTCCGCGCGAACGGTGCCTTTGGTAAACGGATTCGCCGCATCAAAAACCGCCTCGATTTTTTTCTCGCCCTTGCGTGCGAGCACGCGGTCGAGATGGAACTGCGCCAACTCGGAAAAGCGCCCGCTCGGATAGCGCAGCAAATAGTCTTCCAGCAGCCCCGGCTCGGATGCCGTTTTGATCTTCTCCCAGATCGCGAATTCTTCCTGATACTGACTTTCCGCCACGGCGGGATCCGCTTTGCGGATTGCCGCTGTTTGCTGCGGACGCTGGCGTTCGGTCTCTTGCCGCGCAACCTCCTCCTTGCGTTTACGCTCCTCCTCGGCACGCATGGTTTCGCGCACAACATCGTCTTCCTTGCGCTTGCGTTCGGCGTCCTGCTCCACGCGCTGTTTTTCACGTAGCGCGAGTTGCTGTTTGTATTGACGCTCGGCTTCTTCTTCCGCGCGTTTGGCTTCGAGCATCGCCCACTCTTCGCGGCGTTTGCGTTCGGACTCTTCCGCCACCTGCTGCGCTTCTTTCAGCGCCAGTTCCTGCTTGCGCTTGCGTTCAGCGTCTTCCTCGTGCCGCCTTTGTTCGAACGTGGCAATCTCCTGCTGCCGCTTGCGCTCGGCTGCCTCTGCCGCGAGTTTGGCCTCGCGCGCCGCGGTCTCCTGCTTGCCTTTGCGTTCAGCTTCTTCGGCGGCGCGCTGCTTCTCACGTGCGGCGATCTCCAGTTTGCGTTCGCGTTCGGCCGCTTCTTCTGCCGCGATCGCCAGCGCTTTGGGCGGCAGAAAATAAAAATCTTCTTCCAGCGAAGTGCTCTCCCACGGGATCTGCTGGCCGTTGGTGCGGCGGCGCACGTGCAGGCGTACGCGCTTGAAAATATCCTCGATCTTCGCATCGGGCGCTTTCATCTCGCGCAGCAGGTTTTCGGTGTAGATCCCATTCGCGCCTTCGCCGTCGCTCGCCACGTTGCCCGGCGCGGTGGCATAGGCCAGCAGCGTGCTGTGCGGCGCATCCATTTGCGACAAGCCCCGCGCCTCTAGTCGCGCGTCCGCGCCAAACGGATTGTCGCGGCACGCATCGAGTATCACCACGTTCATCGGGTTGGACGCCTTGTTGATACCTTCGATCAAAAGGCTCAAGTCAACGCAGGATTTCTGAATATCCTCCGGCCGGCGCACGGCGGCATCCACCGGCACCAGATAGTTGCGCCAGGACAATTGCACGCCATGCCCGGCAAAATAAAAAAGCCCCACGGCCTTCTTTGCCGACAACGCCTGCACATACGTTTTTATCGCCGCCGCCATCTCATCCAGCGTCGCATCCAGTTTTGACGTTACATCAAAACCGCTTTGCGTTAACACCTCGCTGATGGCTTTGGCGTCATTCGCCGGATTAATGAGACTGGGCGCACGCGCGTATTTGCTGTTGCCCAGCACCAGCGCCAACTTGGGCAGCCGCAACAACTTCATCGCGCCGTCGGATTGCGCCCACACCCAAGCGTACGGCAGCGGCAAAAATAGCGTAGCCCCCGCGACGCCCGCTTTCAACACATTGCGGCGCGAAATCAGAACCTTGCTATCGATTGCAGTCACACGAAACTCCTATTGGTCTAACGATATCCGCTTGACGAGAATAACACCCATCACGCAACCGCAGTATTGCACACCCATTCCACGCCTGCGGAAACCCGGTTGACACGCTGGTGTGGCCGCTCCACCATAAGCAACGTAAGCAACGTAAGCAACGCATCATAGTACCCACAACATGGGCATGAACCCAGGGAGAAACAGATTTGAATATCGATATCCACGCGCACTTTGTGCCGCCAGCGTTGCTCGACGAGTTGGTGGGCGGCAAGCATGCGTTTGCGTCGGTGAAAACCACGGGTGCAAAAGACACGATTCGCGTCGCCTTCAATAATGAAGAGCCCAAGCGCGCGGTGTTGACGGCGATGAGTGATGTGCCGCTGCGCCGCCGCCTGCTTGAAGAACAGGCTATCGACAAACAGGTAGTGGCCGGATGGGTGGACCTGTTTGGTTACAGTCTGCCGGCGGCGGAAGGCGCGGATTGGGCACGCTACCTCAACGAGCATATGTTGAAAGGCATCAAGCAACTGGATCGCTTTGTGCCGCTGGCGACCGTGCCGCTGCAATCGGGCAAACTCGCGGCGCGGGTGCTGGAAGACGCGCTCAACGCGGGCTTTCATGGCGCGATGATCGCCACACAACCCAACGGGCCGGCGAGCGGACTGGATGATCCCGACCTGAATCCCTTCTGGGAAGTAGCGAACGCGCGCCGCGCGGCGATTTTTGTTCATCCCACCTTCGGCGCGTGTGACGACCGCCTGAAGGCGTATGGCCTGGTGAACGCGCTGGGGCGCATCACCGATAGCACCATCGCGGTTTCACGGCTGCTGTATTCGGGGCATCTGCTGCGTTAT
>JAYVQD010000269.1:0-7043 GCA_043777275.1 Nitrosomonadales bacterium | reverse complement strand
CGGCGATGAAAACCACGTCCGCACCAGCCACTGCTTGCGGCAAATTCACCGAAAATGACAGCCGCCGCTGCTTCTGGTTACGCAGCAGCACTTCACTCAAGCCAGGTTCATAGAACGGGATGTCGCCCTTTTTCAGGCGCTTGACCCTCTCGGCATCCTTATCCACGCAAGTAACATCGTTACCCATTTCCGCGAAACAGGTACCCGTCACCAAACCGATGTAGCCACTGCCGATCATGCAAATTTTCATGTAATGACTCGCATTCGTATAAGAGCCACGAGTGTACCTCGCGAGCCGCGGTCTTGAACAGCGTAGCGCAACACACTACGCGCAAACTGCGTGCGCCATGCCATACTTACGCCATGAATCTCGCCCTCAAAATCGACGTAGACACGTATCACGGAACACGTGACGGCGTACCGCGTCTGTTACGCCTGCTCGACCGCCATAAGGTGCGGGCAACGTTTCTGTTCAGCCTCGGCCCCGACCACACCGGTCGCGCGCTGCGACGCGTATTCCGGCCCGGGTTCTTGAAGAAGGTTTCGCGCACGTCCGTGCTATCCAACTACGGCATCAAAACACTGCTGTACGGCACTCTGCTGCCGGGCCCGGATATCGGCAAGCGGTGTGCTCCGCTGATGCGCAGCGTGCGCGACGCCGGACACGAAGTCGGCATACACACCAACGACCACGTGGCATGGCAAGACCGCGTACTGACCGCCAGTGACCCATGGACAGAGCGCGAAATGCGCCACGCCAGTGAACGATTTCAGGCGGTGTTTGGCGCGCCAGCGGCAACCCACGGTGCCGCGGGCTGGCAAATGAATCCGCGCGCGATTCGACTCACTGCCGAGATGGGTTTTCACTACTGCTCCGATACGCGCGGCACGCATCCGTTCATGCCAGTCGTCGATGGGAAGACCGTACCATGTCCGCAGTTGCCCACGACAGTGCCGACACTGGATGAACTGATCGGTCGAGACGGCATCGACGAAAGCAACGTCGCACGGCACCTGCTCCGGCTCACCGAAAAACCCGCCGCGCATGTTTACACGCTGCACGCCGAACTTGAAGGCAATCGTCTGAGTCCCGTATTCGACGCGCTGTTAAGCGGCTGGCGGGCGCAGGGCTACACGCTGACGACGATGCGTGGGTATGCGCAGGCACTGGATTATTCCGCCTTGCCCAGACACAGCGTCGTCAATGGCGAAATTCCCGGGCGCAGCGGCACGCTCGCGTTGCAAGGCGCTGCGGTATCGTGACGCGATGTGTGACGGGCCGGAAATTGACTAGTTGCGGTGCGGCGGATACAGTGGAGTCTATGCAAAAACGTGGTTTGAATTTCCTATCCTCCAAACGCATGCGCGAAGACTATAATGCTGCAACATTATTCTCCACGCGCGTTGCCCTGCAAACCTGGCCAACGCGACCATCTGTTCAGGAAATCGCAACATGCCCGACAATTCACAACCCGACGCATCACCGGTTCACTTGCCGCTTTCCGGCGTGCTCGTGCTCGACCTTACCCTCGCGCGCGCGGGCCCGACCTGCGTGCGCCATCTCGCCGACTGGGGCGCCGATGTCATACGCGTCGAACCGCCGTCCACCGGCGGAGAAGATGTCGTCGGACGCCGCAACGGTTCGGATTTCAGAATCTGCACCGCAACAAGCGCGCGATACAACTCAATCTCAATTACGAATAAGCGATGCATCGCAGAACACCCCGTACAACCCTGGAGCCTGACATGAGCGCGAACGGCACGCCCGCAACCTCCAAAACACTGTCGCCAGAGCGCATCGACGCCAGGCGCATGTTGCAGGACTCCGTGAGTACTTTTGCCGCACGCGCTACCAACATGAAACGCGTGCGTGATCTGCGCGGCACTGCGCCGGGTTTCGATCGTGCGCTGTGGCGCACACTGGGTGAACAGGGCTGGCTCGGCATACTGGCGCCCGAACCATATGGCGGATCGAGCCTGGGTTTCAGCGAAATGCGAGTGGTGACCGAAGGCCTGGCACGCGCATTGATACCCGAACCCTTTACTGCTTGCGCGGTGCTCGCCACCCGCACACTTTTGCACGGCGGCAACGAGGCGCTCAAACAACAGTTATTACCGCGTATGGTCAGCGGCGAATGGCTGGTGGCAGTGGCGTGGCAGGAAGGGTACTGTGGCACTGATCACTCCAGTGCGGGGATGCGCGTCACGCGCAGCGCGCAGGGCCTGGTGTTAAACGGCAGCAAGCGCTTCGTTGTGCCTGCGGCGGGTGCTGATGGCTTTATCGTCTCGGCACGTGCGGATGCGTTGGCACAGTTGCATTACGTCCCCGCCGATGCAAAAGGTGTCGCCTGCAAGTCCGAGCGGCGCGCCGATGGCACGTTCAGTGGCATAGTGACGTTCGCCGGGACGCCCGTCGCAGCGGAAAGCATGCTGGCCAGTGGCGCCAACGCTGACGCGGCACTGGCGCGCGCCCTTGACGAAGCAACCATCATGACCAGTGTTGAATTGTTCGCCGTGATGTCGCAGGCACTGGCGATCACGATTGAGTATCTCAAGACACGGGTGCAGTTTGGCCGTCCCATCGGCAGTTTTCAGGCTTTGCAGCATCGTGCAGTCGATCTGCTGATCCAGAAGGAGCTCTCTTCTGCATTGGTCGATCACGTGATGCGCGCGCTCGACGAAAACCCCAATCTTGCGCCGGCACGGCTCGCCGAACTCGCCAGCCGCTGCAAGTCGCGTTGCTCCGATGCCGGCGTCGACCTCACCCGCGAATCCATACGCCTGCACGGGGCCATCGGCTTTACCGACAACTGCGACATCGGCTTGCATTTGCAGCGCGCGCTGGTGCTCTCGGCGTGGTTGGGCAATGGCGCCGAACATCGCCGCCGCTTCGATGCATCGCGCCACGCCCACCTTGACGCCGAAGCGCAAAGCGCAGCCTTGTGCACGCGCACCACGGCGGCCAATCTGCCGGGTGCGCCGGGCGAGCGCCCGCGCCACACCGACTGGAACAGCTTGAGCGACGAGGAGTTTCGCCTGGAGGCTATCGCTTTTTTTGAGAAGCACTACCCGAAAGAATACCGTTTCATGCAGCGCCGTCCGCACAAAGCGGACGTGTACGGCTACATGAAAACCTGCTCCCAGTATGGCTGGCTGGCACCCGCGTGGCCGCGCAAATGGGGCGGCATGGAGTTATCCGCCGCCAAGCAAGTCATTTTGTTCGAAGAACGCGAGCGCATCGGCGTCACGCGGGTGCTCGAACATGGGCTTAATCTGCTCGGCCCGGCGTTGATGAAATTCGGCACACCCGAACAACAGCAAAAATACTTGCCAAAAATCCTTACCGTCGAATACTTTTTTTGCCAGGGGTATTCCGAGCCGAACGCCGGCTCTGATCTCGCCAGCCTGCAAACCCGCGCCGAGCGTGATGGCGGCGATTACATCATCAACGGCTCAAAAATCTGGACCTCGCTGGCGCAGGACGCGAACCATATGTTCTTGCTGGCGCGCACTGACAAAAACGCCAAGCGCCAGGCGGGAATCAGTTTTTTCATACTAGATTTGCAAACACCCGGCGTTACCATCCGGCCCATACGCAACATCACCGGCCACGAGGATTTCTGTCAGATTTTTTTCGACAATGTGCGCATACCGGCTGAGAACATCGTGGGTGGTCTCAATAACGGCTGGACTGTTGCCAAGGGGCTGCTCGGTTTCGAACGCTTGAATAGCGGCAGCCCGCGCCGCCCGCAGTACCCGATGTTGAAGGCACGCGAAATCGCTCAGGCGCGTGGCCTATGGGACGACCCGGAGCTACGCTCCAAGTACACCAAGCTGGAACTCGACGTCGATGATCTTGCGCTGCTCTTCCAACGCTACGCCGACGTGATCAGCAGCGGCGGCACGCCTGGCCCCGATATGTCGATGTTGAAAATTTGGTCGTCGGAAACCACCATGCGCATGAATGGTCTGATGCTGGAAGTGGCCGGCTCCGCCGCCAGCCTCGCGGGTGAGGTTGCATTCGGTGACGCTAAAGTGGATTTGCTCGGCTCCTACTACATCCTGTTCCCGGCCACGATTGCGGCGGGCTCCAATGACATCCAGCGCAACATACTGGCCAAGCGCGTGTTGGGGTTGCCGTGACCAACATGAAAAAAGACGATCGCCCATTCAGCGGCATCAAAGTGCTGTGTGTGGCACGCGTGTATGCCGCACCGTTTGCGGCCTACCAGCTCGCGTTACACGGCGCCGAGGTGATTAACGTCGAAGACCCCGATACCGGCGACGGCACGCGCAGCAACGGCAGCGCGGCGTGCAAACCGTTCATCGAAAAAAAGATGAGCCCGCCGTTTCTGGCCCACGCTGCGGGGAAGAAGTCGCTCGCGCTCAATCTGCGCACCACCGAAGGCCGCGAGATTTTTAAAAAGCTCGCCGAAACGAGCGATGTGCTAATCGAAAACTTGCGGGCCGGCAGCATGGACGCGATGGGGCTGGGCTATAGCGATCTGCAGGCCATCAATCCACGCCTGATTTACGCGTCGCTCACCGGCTATGGCCAGACTGGGCCGAAAAGACGTGATGCCGCCATCGACCCTGTGATACAGGCGGCCAGCGGCTTGATGAGCATCACCGGCACGCAGGAATCAGGCCCGGTGCGGGTGGGCGCCACAGTCGTGGACTATGCCAGCGGCTTCGCGCTGACCACGGGTATACTCACCGCCCTGTTTCACCGCGAGCGCAGCGGGCGCGGACAACAGGTGGATGTGTCAATGCTCGAAACCGCGCTGGTGATGATGAGCGCCACGCTGAGCGAAGTGGTGAATACCGGTCACGCGCCCAAGCGCGTGGGCAACCGCTCCGCCACCAACAATCACGTGAGCGATGTGTTCGAGTGCGGCGATGGCCGCTATTTGATGATCGCTGCAACGCGCGTGAACCACCGTGCGAAGCTGTGGCAAGTGCTTGAGCGGCCCGACATCCCGCTCGACGCACGCTTCAAAGACACCGCAGCTATGCAAGCTCACGGCGAAGCGCTGCATGACGCAATCAAGCGCACTACCCTCACCCGCACGGCGCAAGTCTGGGAAGACCTGCTCAACACCGCAGGCGTGCCGTGCATGAAAATCAACTCGATTGCGGAAATTGCCGATCACCCGCAGATTAAGGCGCGCGAACTGTTTCAACAATTCGACGCCGTGCCGGGCCTGGAACGCAGCATACGCGTGCCGCGTGCATCCTATAAGCTGTCCGCCGCCCCTGCGCACACCACTACGCCGCCGCCGATGCTGGGTGCGCACACCGATGAAATCCTGCGCGCTCTGGGCTACGAAGATGCAGCGCTCGCCCGCATGCGGCAGGAGGGCATCATAGGAAGCGCAACCGGTGCGTGAACGCAGCACACGCAACATGCTCGGCATGCTCTGCCTCGGGCTGTGGCTGGCGCCTGGCTCAGTCTGCGCGCAAAGCTATCCTAACCGCACGGTGCGTATCGTTGCGCCGTTCTCGCCCGGCGGCCCGGTGGATTCGCTGGCGCGCTTGGTCTCAGGGCGGTTAACCGGCCTATGGGGCCAGCAAGTGGTGGTCGACAATCGCGCGGGAGGCAACACGGTCATCGGCACGGAACTCGTTGCACGCGCAGCCCCCGACGGCTACACGCTGCTGCTCAATTCGACCGGCATTGCCGTCAACGCGACGCTCTACGCCAAGCTGCCCTACGATACCGTGCGCGACCTGCTGCCCATCGCCACGCTCGCGGCCGGGCCGGGGGTATTGGTGGTTCATCCTGCGCTGCCGGTGCACAGCCTCAAAGCACTGATCGCGCTGGCCAAGGCCCAGCCCGGCGCCCTGGCCTATGCGTCATCGGGCAGCGGTACCCTGGGACATCTCACCATGGAAATGCTGAAGAAGCAGGCGGGCATACAACTCACACACATTCCTTACCGCGGCGTGGCGCCGGCGTTGATTGACGTCATCGCCGGCCATGTGCCGATGGCCGCTACCAATATTTCAGCGATCATGGGGCACAGCAAGACCGGCCGTGTGCGCGTGCTCGCGGTCAGCGCCGCACAGCGTTGGCCGAGTCTGCCGCAGGTGCCCACGTTCGCAGAAGTCGCGCTGCCCGGCTTCGAAGCCACCAATTGGTACGCGATGTTCGCCCCCGCCAACACTCCTGCCGCCATCGTAGCCAAAATCAACACCGATGTCGGCGCCATCATGCGGCTCGCCAACATACGCGAGACGCTGGATGCCGCCGGCATAGGGCCAATCAGCATGACGCCCGAAGAAACATCGGCGTACTTCCGTGCGGAAATCGCCAAGTGGGGCAAGGCCGTGCAGGCATCGGGCGCCAAGGCGGATTAACCGTAAAAACTTGAACTTGATCTGACAGCCTGCGCTTGATAAGCCGGGAAGTTCGTTTCGCAGCGGCTGTTTTCTGCGAGGCCGCCATTTTGGATTGTGTCCACAGCGCACGTTGGATCGCTGCACGGCCGTATCCTGCCTGCGCGAGTATCGCCGCGTGTTCAGGGGACAGCACGATCCACGGCTCACCGCCGCACCAATAATCGTTGCTGGTGGCGTAAGCCATCGAGTTGGCGATGGCACGCAGCAGATCAGCCGCATCCTTGGAGTGCGAATTCATATAGAGCGTGCCGGAGAAACCCACCAGCGTGACTACGCTGTCAGCCGCAGCGAAGCCGCGCTCCATGTGCAGGGAAGGCCAGGGGTTTTCCGCCGCATTCTCCTACTCCACGACGCGCAGGCGCCTCAATCTCCGGAGCCGGTGATCACCAGATCGCAGTGCGCAGCCAGCTCCGCGATCGCCGCATCCGGCGCAGGAATCGACTGCACCAGCGGCGCCGAGGCGAACAACGTGATCATGTTTCCGCTTCCCGGGGTTCCCCAAGGCCGCAATCAGATGCGCAGTGCGGGAGAGACGGGGTCAAGTCTCAATACTGTTCGGTTAGATGTTTTTATGTCACACTATGCTCATCCTATTTCTGGAGCGAGCCATGGCGCGAACCAAAGCGGTTTTGGGAACGGGT
>JAYVQD010000268.1:0-7064 GCA_043777275.1 Nitrosomonadales bacterium | reverse complement strand
GAGCCGCTTCGCGCCCAAATTCACCGTTTCTCTGCTCTGATCATTTTCCTTGGCCAATATGACTCGCTATATCAACTCAAGACCGACAGCCTGCTAGGCGAGCGTTTGTCGAGCGTCAAACCGCGCGCGGAAAATTCAGCGTGAGCTGGCGGGCCGCGGCACGGCACCTGTCATCCGCTTGAATATGAACACACTTCGTGTGTGTCATTCCCGCGAAGGCGGGAACAACAGCGTTGGTTAGTAGTTAGTACGTCGCCCTGGCGCGGAAATAATTGTTGCGGTCGATGCTCTTGACCGTGATGTTTTCAACGCGATTGCCGCGCAGCACTTCGAGCATGATTTCAACCCCTGCGTTACCGCTCTTCCACAAGCGCGTGTAGAAATCGGCCTGCCCTTTGAGTCCGGCGCCCGCGATGCCGACAATAATATCGCCTGCTTTCAAACCGGCTTCCTCGGCCGGACCTTCCGGCGACACGCGCGCCACCAGCAGATTGCCGCCCACCTCCTGCGAGGTGATGCCCAGCCACGGACGCGGCTGCATCGTTGATTTTCCGTTGGCGATGAAATCACCAATCACGGGTTTCAACACGTCGATCGGCACGAACATATTACCCGGTACCGCCGTGCCGCCCGCGATGGCATTACCCACCGCCAGCGAGCCGATGCCCAGCAGCTTGCCTTCACGGCTGACCAGCGCCGCACCTTGCCAGTTCACCGTGGCGGGCGCGGTGTAAATCGCCTCATCCAGCAGGTATTCCCAATAACCGACGAACTGCCGCTTCGATACCACATACGCCGGCGCCACGCCGTCGAAACCGACGATCAGCACCATGTCGCGTTCCTTCGTTTCGGAGGACAAGCCCATGTCGATGGGTTTCACCGGCACCGGCACCAGTGATTTCAACAGGCCAAGGCCCGTGGCGTTGTCAAAGCCCACCACGATGGCCGGATACACTTTGCCATCAGCGGTGTTGATCTCGACTTTTTCCGCTTCGGTAATTAAGTAACCGATGGTCAACACCAGACCGCTGGAATCAATGACGACGCCGGTGCCTTCGCGGTTTCTACCCAGTGTTTGACCACTGCGCGCGTCTGCTGCGGCCTGTGCGCGCACGCGCACCACCGACAGCGCATCGACGGTGAGTTCGGGTTTGCCGCGCGGCACGGGTGCGGCCTGTGTGTCGGCATCCTGTGCGTGCAGCGGCGCTGCGACGACCGCCAGTGTCATCAGCGCTAAAGCCGACTTGCGAATGCTACGAATGCAACGAATCCATGTGTTCACGATGATCTCCTGGCGGCGGTGGCAACCATCGATTCCGCACGCCTCTGAACGTATCCTACGACGATTCCCGCCGTTTGGTAAGCCCATTTGCAACGGGCGATTCACGCTAAAATGCCGCTGCTCCCGCTGGATCATTTGCATCATCGCCGGCGGGCTTGATTGTTTACAGGAGATTACCCATGGATTTAGGACTGAAAGGCAAGATCGCTGTTATCACCGGCGGCAGCGACGGCATTGGCCGCGCCACCGCAATACAACTCGCGCGTGAAGGCGCCAAAGTGGCGATTTGCGCACGCGGTCAGGAAAACCTCGACAAAACCGCGGCGGAAATCCGCAGCCTCGGTGGCGAAGTGCTGGCGATATCCGCCGACATGTTCAAGCCCGCCGACATCGAGCGCTTCTTCGATGCCGTGATCAAACAATTCGGCGGCATTGATATTCTGCTCAACAACGCGGGCACGTCGCAGCGCGGCAACTTTCTCGATATCGACGATCAAAAATGGCGCGACGACATTGAGCTCAAAGTATTCGGCGCCATCCGCTGCACACGGCGCGCCATTCCCGAAATGAAAAAACGCGGTGGCGGGCGCATTATCAACATCACCATTTCCAGCGCCAAGCAGCCCGGCGCCGGTTCGATGCCGACATCGCTGTCGCGCGCGGCGGGTTTGGTGCTGACCAAATCATTGTCGAAGGAATACGCGCCGGACAACATTCTGGTGAACACCGTGTGCATCGGAAAAATTAAATCCGGCCAACACGAACGGCGCATGGTGCGCGAGGGCCGCAGCCCGGAAAAATATTACAACGACGAATCGAAAGCGATTCCGATGGGCCGCTTCGGTGAGGCCGAAGAAGCCGCCAACGCGATTGTGTTTTTAGCCTCGGCCGCAGGCAGCTACGTCACCGGCACCAGCATCAATCTGGATGGCGGCATGTCGGGCGTGCTGTAACTTTTCCGTCAAGCGGATTTTACGTAAATATTTGTTTTTAAAAAGTTTTTTATAGATATTGCTGTATTGATCCGCGCAGAGCGGATCAATACAGTCAATCAAGTATCCGAAAGCGCATCCAGACAATGCGCAATCAGTTGGCGCGCGCTGTCGTTAAGCCCATTGAACTGGCAACCGAGTCGCGCCACGCTGGTGCCGTCGGCCGTCACCACCAGCGCCTGGTGCTGCACGGTCATGTCCACCGCGATCTGCCCCACGCCCGGTAGCGCGATCGAGCAGCCGCTCAATACTTCGCCCGCCTCCAGTTTGACATCGCTATTGCAGTTGACCATGCCGATGCCGCCCATGCTCAGATCGGTTACCTGCGCATCGCATTCGATAAAGCCCAAATTCAGCGTGATCGTCAGGCCCGTCACCGAATGGCGCGGGTCGCACCGCCGCTGAAACCGCCACATGAATTCCGGCAGGGCCAATCCCACCACCGCTTTGCCGTCCAGATCAACGATCATGCCTTTGCTGCCTTGAAACTGGATTTTTGAATCTTCCACCATGCAGCCAATCATGACACTGTCGCCGCCGCCCGTATCCATGATGTGTTGCCACTGCGGCGGGCATTCCATCAGCAGCATATTCGAGGCCTCGTCCGCGTAAATCAGCGAGGTGACCGCGACATGATCGACATTCAGAAAATTGATCGTCATCAGCGTGCCCTGCGTCTGAATGAGATTGAGCAAGCGAAGAACCTCGTCTCTGGAGCGAACCAGAAATTCGGAAGATTCCATCGCATTGGATGGGTCCATCACCGCAACCATCTCTTCGTTGAAAGCCAGACTAGGCATCATGGCAAACTCCTCTCACGTAGGTAAGCCCTCGGCAACAATTCGCCCACACTTACGTAACTCACTGGTAACCCATTGTATTCACACAGGGTTGCGTGGAGTAGCCATTCGTCGCCGACAAGCGGCGTATCGACGCTCAAATGTGACATAAGTCACGCACGGGCGGGCCGTCGAAGCCTGCGCGTGGCTGCAGGGAATGAGGTGCCGCGCGACGCACGCAGAGTTGCACCGTATGGCTCGATGCTGACTATGCCGTGGTCGCGCAACTACCGTAAAGTCACCTCACAACAGATGGTTTCCTGGACTTTGCAGCACCGCATCGGATGGCAGCAGCCTTAAGCATCAGCCGTGACCACGGCCTCCGCGACGCTGACGATCCCCGGGGCGCTCGTTATCGGCGCCACGCGGGCCTTCGCTCGCTTCACGGGCAAGCAGTTCGTTGCCCGGAACGACGTAACCGATCACGCATTCGGGATGCTCGATCAAATCGCGCGGGTCATCACAACCCGAACCGCCCGGCACACGCGGCTTGCTGCGCGCCATTTTATCCTCTGCGGGAGCCGCATTTCCGAGCGTGCATTCGGGATGCTCGATCAAATCGCGCGGGTCATCACAACCCGAACCACCCGGCACACGCGGCTTGCTGCGCGCCAGCATCTGATCAAGAGCCGTGTCGGTCGCAGTCAATTGTCCGCGCAAACCTGCCGTGGCGTCGCGCGCCACATCGCCGGCGCTGGAAGGTGCCGCGTACGCCGTCATGGCACTCGTTGCCCATATTGCGCCAACTGCCAAGGTCATCAAGTTACGTTTAAACATGGTCAAGTCTCCTTAGTAAGTATGTGTTCAGAGTGCCGGGCTGAATTACCCGATCCTCTGCCGCAGAAAATGTGAATATTTCCCGCGTGGAAAAGATATTAAACGGGAATATATCCCATGTCAACAACTATTGGAAAAATTTCCCATTTAGTGATACGATTATGATGTTGCTAAATAAACCGCATATTTTCAATAACTTATAGCGACATGTCCGCAGCGTCAGAAAAGAAAACACATGATCCTCAGCAGGCTTGGCGCAATGCGTTCAGTTGCGTTCTTCGCCCGTTGGTGCGTGTTATGTTGGCGCGTGGTCTGAACTACCTTGTCATCGCGGAAATGCTGAAAAGCCTGTTTGTCGAAATCGCCGACAAGGAATTCAAACTCGCAAACAAACGCCAGACCGACTCGCGTGTGAGCCTGCTGACGGGCGTTCACCGCAAGGACGTCAAGCGCCTGCGCCGCAACACACCCGATGTAAGCAAACAACTCGCCCCGTCCGTCTCGTTTGAAGCGCAAGTCATCGCCGCGTGGAATGCCAATCCAGCGGCCATCGACGAAGACGGTGTGCCAATGCCGCTTGCACGCTTCGCGCAGGACGGCGGCGAACAATCGTTTGAGAAGCTGGTCAAAAGCATCAGCACAGACATACATCCGCGCGCCCTGCTCGACGAATGGCTGCGCCGCGGCATTGTCGAAATCAACGATAAGAATCAGGTGCGCCTTCTCACCGAAGCATTCATTCCCGACGAGGGCCAGGATGAAAAAATCTTCTACTTTGGTCATGATCTGCACGATCATGCCGCCACCAGCGCGCACAATATGCTCGGTGGCACGCCACCCTTTCTCGAACGGTGCATACACTATGACGGGTTGGATGCTGCGGCCATCGCGGCCATCCGCGATCTGGCCACCAAACACGGCATGCGGGCATTGCGCGCGGTAAACGTGCGCGCCGGTGAGGCGCTGCGCGCAGGGCGCGACAACCCACCGGCCCATCCGGGGCGACTGACCTTTGGCGTGTATTTTTACCAGGAACCCCAGGTCACTAACGACACTGCTACTGGAGAGGACGCAAAATCGTGAACGCGCCGCGCCGCGCGGCATGCGCCGCCATCATGCTGTATGCAGCGCTCGGCGCCACGATCGCCATTGCGGCAGATTCGACCGACATCTGCACGCGCGCCTCACTCACCAATCCCGCAGCCAACGAGACCGGTGCGGGCGGCATGGGGGGCACCGGCATCGTGGTGGACGTCAAACCGGTGGTTCCCGGCACCGGGGGCATGGGGGGCACCGGCATCATGGTGGACGTCAAACCGGTGGTTCCCGGCACCGGGGGCATGGGGGGCACCGGCATCATGGGTGTCATCACCGGCTTTGCCAGCATTTGCGTCAACGGGGTGGAAGTGCATTACGACGCCCGCACGCCGGTGTCGGTTAACGGACGCGCAGGCGCGGCGCGCGATCTGGCCGTCGGGCATGTGGTCGTCGTGCAAGCGCGCATGGCGGGCGGCCAGATGCAGGCCAGTGGCATCGGTCTTATCAACGCCGTGTCGGGGCCGGTCACGCGCGTCGACACCACCACGCGTGAAGTTCAAGTCATGGGCCAGACCATACGCGCCGACAGCGCCATCGGCACAGACCTCTCAAGCCTTCGCGTCGGCGCCCAGGCGCAGGTCAGCGGCCACCGCGCCGAAAATGGTGACATCATCGCCACCCGTATCGACACCGGAACCAGTGCTGGGACCAGCCTGCTGGGCAGGGTGACGCGCGTGGAAGCGGACGCACTCATCGTCAACGGCACCCGTGTCAACATGGGCGGGCGCGGCACGCAGGGAATCAGCGCGGGTAGCGAGGTGTTTGCCTCGGGCGAGTGGAGCGGTGCTGCCCTGCAGGCGCGGCGCGTGGATACGCAACCCGTACGCAATGCCATCGCACGCAACGAGCGCGCCATTCTCGAGGGTTACGTGCGCAGCAAAACTTTGCAACAACTGGATGTCGGCGGTTTGATCGTTAGGCTTGGCGACCAGGTGCGCTACAGCGGCGGCAATGATCGCGACGCCGATGTGGGGCGCAAAGTGCAGGTGGAAGTTCGCCGCAGCGGCAATGAATGGCAGGCAGAGCGCGTGAACGTGCAACGCGATGACCGGCAAATACGACCGGGGCGGGACGGACGGACCCAAGGCGGCGGCAGCGAAGGCGGCGATAATTCGCGCAGTGAAAACCGTTCAGATAGTTCTGGTTCGAGCAATTCGGGCTCTGGTAACTCCGGTAGCTCTGGTAGCTCTGGTAGCTCTGGACGCAGTTCGGGATCGGGATCAGGATCGGGTTCCCGACCGGATTCCGGTTCCGGTTCATCCCGCAGCGGCAGACGTTAAGGTTTCGATATAACATTTCAACAACGTTAATTTCAAAGAAGGCAACCATGATTTACCATAAGAAATTGAATACCGCTCTCGCCACCGCTTGCCTGGTTGTCTGCAACAGCACCTTTGCAGCGGACGGCCTGACGATCAATGTCGGCGCCGATTATTCTTCCGGCACCTACGGCGGCAGCGAACGCACCACCATGGTCGGCATCCCGTTAAGCGCCAAGTACACCTCGGGTCCAGTGACCCTGCGCGTTTCGGTACCGTGGCTGCGTATTTCCGGCACTGGCGCGGTGATTCCCAGCGGCATCGGCGGCATCGGATCGACGGGCGGCACCACAGGTTCCGGCTCTGGCGGCAGCATTGGCGTTTTCGGCTGCGCAGCGGACAATCGCGGTGGCGCGAGTAGGCTAGAAGACAATGGTCCGTGCGCAACCACCGCAGCGGGCGTCGGCGCCGTGGCCGCCGTGCGCAGGACCGAACAAGGCTTTGGCGACATGGTTGCCGCCATCACCTACAACGCGCTGAACGCCAACAGCCTGATGCTTGATGTCACCGGCAAAATAAAATTCGCCACCGCCAACGAGGCGCGCGGTCTCGGCTCCGGGAAGACAGACTACGCCCTCCAGCTCGAAGCGGAAAAAACGCTTGGCAAAGGCTACGTGAATGGGGGCGTCGGCTACAAATGGCTCGGCGATCCTGCGGGCGTGCCGCTGCGCAATGTGTGGTACAGCTCGCTAGCAGCCTGTCGGACTTAAATTTTGCTGGATGATCTGTCGGATGTGTACTACAGTCATATTCAGTC
>JAYVQD010000267.1:0-7069 GCA_043777275.1 Nitrosomonadales bacterium | reverse complement strand
GGCAGCGGCTGGCCCGACATTATTGTCGCCGCGATCATGGGTGCGCTTGCAATCGGTGCCGCGACCAGTGTCATTAGACTGGCGATTAGCGAGCTCGAACCCGCAAGCAATCTGCATCGCCCATCTTGAATGCCCATCCTAAAATGACTGATTTTCAAAATTCGGTTAATATGCTGCTCATGTTCAGACTGCTTGCTATATTTTTATTGATCGCGCTTCCCCTGTCGTGGACGGCATCGGCTGTCGCGGCCTATTGCAAGCACGAGACCACGGCCTCCGGGCAGAACCATATGGGCCATCACGATCATCAGCACGACGTGGATAGCGCCGGCGGCGCCACGCCGGTTGATCCGGTTCAGTCCGGTGGCAGCGATCCGGACTGCGGTGTATGCCATGCGGGCGGCTTCGGCGCGCATGGCGGCGCGATAAATCACCAGCGGGTTGCAACGTCTTCCCCCGGTTTCGCGGATTGCCGCGATATTCTTGCGCGCTCGCTGGCCGAGCGCCCTGAACGCCCGCAGTGGCGCGTCCTCGCCTGACCGGCGAGGACAGCACTTCCTCTTTTTTCCTCTCCTTACCCGTCTTCACCTCATGCGCACTGCCGCCTTTCCGTGGCGGCGAGTACGTCAGTGGCTTGTGATGTGAGCGTGACGACGCAATAGGCGGTACCGAGGATCGCCCCTTGCCGGTTCCCATGTGTGTGCAAAATCACAGGAGAATCGGATGTTGTGGAATTATCGAAAAAGCGTTAACGCCCGGCCTTCAACGTCGCGTGCGGGCATGGCCATTTGTGCGGGTGCGCTGTTTGCCGTGGGCGCGGCGGGCGCCTGGGCGCAGGCGACTGTTACCGCCGCCGTTACATTGACGCTGAAAAGCGCGTTCGAGGCGGCGTGGGCGCGGCAGCCGGAAGCGCAGTCGCTGGCGGCGCGACACGAGGCCATGGCGGCGCGTCGTGACGCGGCGGGTAGCTGGACCGCGGAACCCGCCACGGTGGAAATCTCGGCGAGGACCGACCAGTTAAATCGCAATCAGGGCAGCCGGGAAACTGTGCTGGGCGTGGCTATTCCCTTATGGCTGCCGGGAGAGCAGCCGCGCGCGCAGGCGCTGGCGGATGCACAGTCGCGCGGCACGGCAACGCGGGCGGATGCCGCCAGGCTGCGGACCGCGGCAATGGTGCGCGACGCGTACTGGGCTTGGGCGCGCGCGCGGGTGGAACTCGCGCTCGCGCATGACCGGATGAGCGGCGCCCAGGCATTGGCCGCCGATGTGGCAAGGCGCGTGAAAGCCGGTGTGCTGGCACGGGCGGATCAGCATCAGGCCGACGGCAACGTCGCTGCCGCGGAAAGCGCGCTGGCCGAAAGCCAAAGTGTGATGACGGCGGCAGCGCAGCTTTTTAGAGCGCTGGTCGGCCATGTGCCCGGCGCCGTCGGCGATGCCGATGCGCCGATGGAGGTGTCGCCATCGGTTCCCTCCAGTTTTGCCGGCCTCGATATGACGCATCCCCAGGTGATCGATCTGATCGCGCAAGCCGAGGCCGCCAGGCGCGCGGTGGAGCTGGCGCGCGTTCAAACCCGCGCGCATCCCGAGCTGACCGTGAGCACGACGCGCGAACGCGGCGCGTTTGGCGATCCCTATCAGCAGTCGCTCACGCTGGGCGTGCGCGTGCCCTTCGGTTCGGACGCGCGTTATCGCGCCAAGCTGGCGGAAGCCAACGCGGATGCGCTGGAGCTTGAAAGCCAAATGCGTCTGACACGCGAGCGTGTGCTGGCGGAGCTGGATGCCGCGCGGCAGCGCGTGGCATCGGCAAAGCAGGTGGCCGATGCCGCCGGCCGGCGCGCGCGGCTGGCGCGGGAGACGCGGGGATTTTTTGCGAAATCCTTCCACGCGGGCGAGTCCGACCTTCCGGCGCGTTTGCGTGTGGAGCTGGAGGCGACAGAAGCCGACCGCCACGCCGCGCGCGCGCGCATCGATTACGCGGCGTCCATTTCAGCACTGCGCCAGTCTCTGGGCCTTTTGCCGGAATAACGGAGTAACGGAATAACGCACGCCATGTATCCAATCTTGTTTCGGGAAAACACCATGCTTTCGTATTCTTCGTATTTCAAATGCACCTTGTTGCTGCTTGCGCTGGCTGGTTTGGGTTCGCCTGCCGTCGCCGGCCCGGGCCACGATCACGGCGATGAAACGTCTGCTGCGGTCGGCGGCGCGGCGTTACCGCGCTTTACCGCCGTCTCTGAATTGTTTGAGTTGGTCGGCGTGCTCAAGGGCCGGGAACTCACGCTCTACCTCGACAGAAGCGACACCAATGCGCCGGTCAAGGACGCGAAGCTGGAGATTGAGTTCTCGGGCGCGCCGCTAAAAGTGGAACAGCACGGCCCTGGCGAATTCATCGCCACGCTCGCCGCCGCGCCGAAGCCGGGTGTTATCCCCATCACAGCGACCGTGATCGCGGGGCAGGAGACGGATTTGCTCGCGGGCAATTTTGATTTGCACGACAACCATGCCGACGCCAAATCGGCGGCGCCCCATGGCTGGAAACGTTATGCACCCTGGGTGGCGGGCGGCGGCGTGATGGTGGCGCTTGCGGCGCTCGGCGTGGGTTGGCGGCGGCGTGCCGGAGGTGTGAGATGAACCCTATGAACAATATGAAAAACACTGACTGTTTGAACCGCATGCCGCGATTTTTCCGTGCTGTGGCGCTTTGCATCGCCGTCGGCGGCGCGGGAACGGTCGCTCCGGTCTACGCCGGGCCGGGACACGATCATGGTGATGCAGCGCCCGCGGTTGCCGCCAGCGGCCCCAAACGCCTGCTGGACGGCAGCGTGTTTCTGCCCAAGCCGGCGCAGCGGCAGATAGGTGTGCGCACCACGCCGGCCAGTGCGGCAGGCGAGCTGTCACGGACATTTGAGCTTGCCGGCAAAGTGGTCATGGATCCCAACGCGGGCGGGCGGGTGCAGTCCACCCAGGCCGGGCGCATCGAACCTGGTCCGCGCGGCTTGCCGAGTGTCGGGCAAGTGGTGAAAAAGGGCGAGGTGCTGGCGTATGTCGCGCCGTCGGTGGGCAGCGTGGAGCGCTCCAATCAATCCGCGCAGCTCGCGGAACTGCGTTCCGCCAAAAGCCTTGCCGAGAAACGGGTAGTGCGTTTGCGGGAGTTGGCCGACACCGTGCCGCGCAAGGACATCGAAGCCGCCGAGTCCGAGGCCGCAAGCCTGACGGAACGCATTGCCGCCATCGGCGGCGGACTGGCCGCGCGCGAAGCCTTGATGGCGCCGGTGGCCGGGGTGATTGCATCCGCCCATGCGGTGTCAGGGCAGGTCGTGGATGCGCGCGAACTGGTATTCGAGATCGTGGATATGGCGCGGCTGCGTATCGAGGCGATGGCCTATGACGGGCAAATGGCGGCAAGCCTGGCGTCGGCCGCGCTGGCGGTGGGCGCGCAGCGCGTGCCGCTGCGCTTTATCGGCGCGGCCCGCATCCTGCGTGAACAGGCGCTGCCCATGCTGTTTCAGGTGGAAGGCGCCGCGCTCAACCAATTGGCGGTAGGACAGCCCGTGCGCGTCTACGTGCAAACCACCGGCAAAATTACCGGCGTCAGCATCGCGGCGGCGGCAGTGCTACGAAATCCCGCGAATCAGGCGGTGGTGTGGGTGAAAACCGCGCCGGAGCGATTCGAGCCGCGCGTGGTCACCACCGAATCGCTGGATGGCGTCGCGGTGGCGGTGACCTCGGGATTGAAAGCCGGTGACCGGGTGGTCACCGAGGCCGGCGCCCTGATTAACCAGATCCGCTAAGAGCGCCGCCGACCATGTTCAAGTGGCTACTCGATAACAGCCTCGCCAATCGGCTGCTGGTGATTCTCGTCAGCGTCGTGCTGATGGCTTATGGCGCGTTCACCTTGTCACGCACGCCGGTGGATGTGTTTCCCGATCTGAACAAACCCACGGTCACGCTCATGACCGAAGCCGGCGGCATGGCCGCCGAAGAGGTGGAGCAGCTCATCACGTTTCCGCTGGAGACGGTGATGAACGGCCTGCCCGGCGTGGAGTCGATACGCTCGGTATCCAGCGCGGGACTGTCGTTCATCTACATCACCTTTGACTGGTCTACCGATATTTACCGCGCGCGGCAAATGGTGGCCGAGCGGCTGTCGTCGATGGAAGAAGGCTTGCCCGCGGGCGTGATTCCGCGCATGGGGCCGATCAGCTCGATCATGGGCGAGATCATGCAGATCGCGATTCCCGTCGATACCGCGAAAATTTCGCCGATGCAGGTGCGCGAATACGCCGACTGGGTGCTGCGTCCGCGCCTGATGGCGATTCACGGCGTGGCGCAGGTGATTCCGATCGGCGGCGAGGTGCGCCAGTTCCAGGTGCAGCCCGACACCGCGCGCATGTCCGCGCTCGGCATCACGCACGAGCAACTGGAGTCGGCGCTCAAAGGCTATTCGTCCAACACCTCCGGCGGTTTTCTGGAGTTGAATGGACGCGAGTATCTGATACGTCATCTGGGACGCACCTCGCGGCTGGACGACTTGAAGAACCTTGCGCTCACCGCCAAACTCACTTCAAATCTCACTTCCACTAACAGCCAGCCCATTTTATTGCGGCAAATCGCGGACGTTACGTTTGCCGCCGCGCCCAAGCGCGGTGATGCCGGGTTTGAAGGCAAGCCCGCAGTGATTCTGGGCATCCAGAAACAACCCACCGCCGACACCGTCGCGCTGACTCTCAGGGTCGAGGCCGCGCTCGAGGACATGAAACGAAGCCTGCCCGCCGGCATGCAAGCGCCCCGCGTGACCTTTCGCCAGGCGAGCTTTATCGAGGCCTCCATCGGCACGCTGCAAGGCAAGTTGATCGGCGCTTCGGTGTTTGTCGCGGTGATCCTGTTTGTATTTCTCGGCACGCTGCGCCCCACGCTCATCGCACTTACGGCCATACCCGTTTCCATTTTCATCACCGCACTGGTTTTCAAGTACTTCGGCATGTCGATCAACACCATGACGCTCGGCGGTCTGGCCATCGCCATCGGCGGATTGGTGGACGACGCGGTGGTGGGCGTGGAAAACGTCATGCGGCGCTTGAAGACGGATCGCGCCGGGCATCCTGAACACCGGCTTCACCCGCTGGAAGTCGTCACGCACGCCACGATGGAGGTGCGCTCGGCGATTCTCTATGCGACCGTGATCATTGTGCTGGTGTTTGTGCCGTTGTTCGCCTTGCCGGGCATGGAGGGGCGGCTGTTTGTCCCGCTGGGCGTGGCGTTCATCGTGTCCACGCTCGCCTCGTTGATCGTGTCCGTGACCGTCACGCCGGTGCTGGCTTTCTATCTGCTGCCGCGCATGAAGTCGCTGGATCATGGCGACACGTGGTTACTGGCCTGGCTGAAGGCGCGCTACCGCAACGCACTGCAAGCCGTGTTGAACCAGCCCAGGGCGGCGATCGCGGCAGGCGGCGTGGCAGTGCTGATGGCAACCGCTGCGGTACCGTTTTTTTCCACCTCGTTTCTGCCGCCGTTCAACGAGGGCACGCTGCTGGTCGGCATGCGTCTGGATCCGGGCGTGACGCTGGCGGAATCGTCGGCGCTGGCGCGCCAGGCCGAGGTGCTGATCCGGCAGGTGCCGGAAGTCACGCATGTGGGGCGGCGCAGCGGCCGCGCCGAGCTGGATGAGCACGCGGAGGGCGTGCATGTGAGCGAGCTCGATATCGGACTGAAGCCCGCCGCGGAACTGACGCGCTCGATGACGCTGATTCAGGCCGACATCCGCGCGCGTCTGGTCAATCTGCCCGCCGCCGTGGCGATAGGTCAGCCGATTTCACACCGCATCGACCATATGCTTTCGGGCGTGCGTTCGCAGATCGCCATCAAACTTTTCGGCGAAGACCTGGATACCTTGCGCGGGCAGGCGGAGGTGCTGCGCGGCAAGCTCGCCGGCATCGCGGGGCTGACAGACCTGGAAGTCGAGAAGCAGGTGCTCGCGCCGCAGATCAAGGTGAGCGTTGATTACGCCAAGGCGGCGCAATACGGTGTTCCGGCGCCGCAAATACTGGCGGTGCTGGCGAGCCTGGTCGAGGGCGAAAAGATTACGCAGATTGTTGACGGCGGCCGGCGTTTTGCCTTGGTAGTGCGGCTGCCGGAATCCGCGCGATCGGTGGAGGGCCTTGCGCAAATCATGATCGAGACGCCCTCGGGGCGGGTGCCGCTGTCGGCGGTGGCGTCGATTGAAGAGAGCGACGGCCCCAATCAGATCAGCCGCGACGACGGCAAGCGGCGCATTGTGCTGTCGGCCAATGCGCAAGGCCGGGCATTGTCGGATGTGGTGGCCGACATTCGCCGCGTGGTCGCTGAAACCCGGCTGCCGGAAGGCTATTTCGTCACGCTGGGCGGGCAGTTTCAGGCGCAGGAAGAGGCCTCAAGGCTGGTCGGGTTGCTGTCGCTGGTGTCGCTGGCGCTGATGTTCGCGGTGCTCTACAGCCGCTACCAGTCGGTGACGCTGCCGGTGTTAATCATGGTCAATATTCCGCTGGCGCTGGTGGGCGCGGTGATCGGGCTGTGGCTGTCGGGTCAGCCCTTGTCCGTCGCGGCGCTGGTCGGGTTCATCACGCTGGCGGGCATCTCGGTGCGTAACGGCATCCTGAAGGTGAGCCACTATATCAATTTAATGCGCATCGAAGGTGAGAACTTTGATCACAAGATGATTCTTCGCGGGTCGCTGGAACGGCTGTCGCCGGTGCTGATGACCGCCCTGGTGACGGCCTTTGCGCTGGCGCCGCTGCTGTTTGAAGCGGAGCGCCCCGGCACGGAAATTCTGCATCCGGTGGCGGTGGTGATTTTTTCGGGGCTGGTGAGTTCGACGCTGCTCGATACCTTTCTCACGCCCGCCCTGTTTTGGCTATTCGGACGCAAGGATAGCGAACGGCTGATAAATCAAAGCGAGAAGGAGGCTTTCTGATGCATGCACGAAAGGTCAATATTTACTCACTAGTCGATAATTAAGGCGACAATTGTGGAACTTTCGAGCGGCACGTCGATCAAACTGTTTATGAAAAGAGACGGGCGGACGTTTGATCAC
>JAYVQD010000266.1:0-7071 GCA_043777275.1 Nitrosomonadales bacterium | reverse complement strand
CGCCAGACCACGCCCGCCTCATGGCAGACCATCGTGGATGGGCTGAATAACCCGGTGCAGCAGCGGCTGGTTGCCGACGACCGCGAGCAGACCAACGTGCTGGTGCTGGCGGGGCCGGGATCAGGCAAGACCCGCGTGCTGGTGCATCGCATCGCGTATCTGGTGCGGGTGCGGCGCGAGAGCCCGCGCGGCATTGTGGCACTGGCCTATAACCGGCATGCGGCGGTTGAAATCCGCCGCCGGCTTTTCGACTTGATCGGTGACGATGCCAGAGGCGTTACGGTGCTGACTTGTCATGCGATGGCGATGCGGCTTGCAGGCGTGAGCTTTGTTGATCGCGTGGTGCGCGGGGAGGATGATTTCTTTAAGGATGTGCTGCGCCAGGCCGTGGCCTTGTTGAAGGGCGAAGGACTGCCACCGGAAGAGGCGGACGAACAACGCGACCGGCTGCTGGCGGGGTTTCGCTGGATGCTGGTGGACGAATATCAGGACATCGGGCCGGATCAATACGAGCTGATTTGCGCATTGGCCGGACGCACGTTGAACGAAGACGAAGGCAAGTTGAGTCTTTTTGCGGTGGGCGACGATGATCAGAATATCTACGCTTTTGCCGGCGCATCGGTGGAATTTATCCGCCGCTTTGAAGGCGATTACAAGGCCAAGCCGGAATACCTGGTCGAAAATTATCGATCAACTGCAAACATCATCGATGCGGCAAACAGCATGATCTCGGCGGCGGGCGAGCGCATGAAGGCGGCGCACCCGATCACGATCAATCGGCAACGTGCCAAAGCGCCTACCGGGGGCGATTGGACGAAGATTGATACGGTGGCCAAGGGCAGGGTGCAAATTTTACCTGCGGGAGCGGATAGCCTTACCCAGGCGCTGGCCGTGATGGCCGAATTAAAGCGCATGGCGGCGCTCACGCCGAATTGGCGTTGGACGGATGCGGCAATCATTGCGCGTGAGTGGAAGATTCTGGAGCCGCTGCGAAGTTTTTGCGAACGCAATCAAATCCCCGTGCAGATGGCTGACGAAGAAGCGCCGTATTTCTGGCGCTTGCGCGAGACGCAGCAGTTGGTTGCATGGCTGCGCTTGCGTGACCAGACGTTGGTTGATGCCGCGGCGATTGAACCTTGGCTGCAAGCACAAGGCGCTGGTCCGTGGTGGGTACTGCTGCGCGAGGCGCTGGCGGAGTACGCGCTCGAATCCGGCGGCGCTGCATTGCCTGGCGCGCACTTTATCGAGTGGCTGGCGGAGTGGGGCCGCGAGATACGCCGCAGGCAAACGGGGCTGATGCTGCTCACCGCGCACAAGGCCAAGGGACTGGAATTCGATCACGTCGTGGTGCTGGACGGCGGATGGAGCCGGTTGGATAAACACTCAGACGCAGATGCAACGCGGCGCCTGTATTACGTGGCGATGACTCGCGCCAGAAAAACCCTGACGCTGGCGCGCCTGGATAAGGGGCACTCATTGCTGAACGCTTTACCGGAAGGGTCGGGTATTTTGCATCGGCCACCGGCGATTCTGCCTGCGCCAACCATCGAACTCGCTTATCTATACAAACGTTTAACCTTGCGCGATGTGGATATCGGATACGCAGGCCGTCATTTGGATACACATAGAGTGCATGGTGAAATCGCCACTCTCGCCGCTGGAGACACGCTTGAATTGCGTCACAAAGGGCATTATTGGGAGTTCATGAATCATGCCGGTGTCGCTGTAGGCCGGCTTGCCAAGTCCTATGTTTTTCCAGCGGGCATGAGATGTCTGGCGGCGCATGTGGCAGCGGTCATCGTTCGATTCAAGGACGATGACGAGTCTGAATTCCAGAGTCGCGTCCGTTGCGACCGTTGGGAGGTCGTTGTCCCCGACCTGGTGTTCACGCCCGAAACATCGGCGCTTGCGCAGTAGCGTTTCGTGCCCTTCTTTATCGTCCTTTTCGTAGCCGGTATCGCGCTGCTCCAGCAGCAGGCGGTATTGCCGTCGCTGGTATGGGCGGCGGCGTTACCGCCGTTGCTATTGCTGGCATGGCTTGCTCGCAGGCGGCGTTGGATATTTCCAATCGTGATGGCCGTGTGTTGTCTCAGCGCCGGATTCTTCTACGCCGCCACGCGCGCGCAACTGCGCATGGACGACGCGCTGTCGCCTGAGTGGGAAGGGCGCGACGTGCAGATCGTGGGTGTCATCAGTAGCCTTCCCCAACACTATGAACGCAGCGTGCGATTTGAGTTGGATGTTGAACGTGTCATCACACAAGGCGCGGTGATTCCGGCGCACGTTGCGCTGACGTGGTGGGGCTACGCATCCAAAGACGGTCAGCGCGGCACGCAACCGGAAATCAAACCCGGTGAGCGCTGGCAACTTACGGTGCGGTTGCGGCGTCCGCGCGGCAGCGCCAATCCGCATGGTTTCGATTACGAGGCGTGGCTGTTCGAGCGCGACATCCGCGCTACTGGCACGGTGCGCCCGAAAAGCGGCAGCCGGCGCGTGGATGCGATGGTGCATCGTCCCGCGTACTGGATCGAAGCTGCCCGCGAACGGTTGCGCGCGCGCATCACGCAGGCGTTGCCGGATAAGCCCTATTCGGGCGTGCTGGCGGCGCTGGCCATCGGCGATCAGCGCGCGATACCCGCCGATCAATGGCAGACTTTTACGCGCACGGGTGTCAATCATCTGATGTCGATTTCAGGTCTGCATATCACCATGGTGTCGGGCCTGGTGCTGGCGTTGGCGTATGGTTTGTGGCGGCGCAGTGCGCGTTTGGTGCTCTACTTGCCTGCGCGCAAAGCAGCGGTCATTGCCGGGCTGACCGCAGCGTTGGCCTACACCTTGCTCGCAGGTTTTGAAGTGCCGGCACAGCGCACGCTGTACATGCTGACGGTGATGGCGGTGGCGCTGTGGATGAATCGATTGAGCGCCGCGTCGGCGGTGTTGAGTATTGCGCTGCTGGTGGTGGTACTGATTGATCCGTGGGCGGTACTGGCGGCGGGCTTCTGGCTGTCGTTCGGCGCAGTGGCAGTGATTCTTTATGTCAGCGTCGGGCGTACGGGTACGCCGCATTGGCTCGCGACCTGGGCGCAGGTGCAGTGGGCGGTGACGCTCGCGCTGATGCCTGCGCTGCTGGCGATGTTTCAGCAGGTGTCGATTATTTCGCCGGTCGCCAATGCGCTGGCGATTCCGCTGGTGAGTCTGGTGGTGGTGCCGCTGACGCTGATTGGCATGGTGTTGCCGGTGGATTGGCTGCTGCAACTCGCGCATGTCATCATGGCATGGTGTTTTATTGCGCTGGAGTGGATGAGCAACCTGCCCGCAGCGGTATGGCAGCAACACGCACCGCCGGGGTGGACGGTGCTGGTGGCGGTGATCGGCGCCATCATTCTGCTGCTGCCGAGGGGGTTTCCCATGCGCTGGGCGGGGCTGGCGGGATTTTTGCCGTTGTTTCTTGCCACGCCACCGCCTATCGCTGAAGGCGAGATGCAACTTACCGTGCTCGACGTGGGTCATGGCCTTGCAGTGGTCGCGCGCACGCGCGATCACGCGTTGTTGTTTGATACGGGCGCCGCCTTCGGGCCGCAGGCCGACAGCGGCAACCGAACCATCGTGCCGTATCTGCGCGCGGCGGGCGTGAAGGCGCTGGATGTGATGATCGTGAGTCATGATGACATCGATCACTACGGCGGCGCGTCGTCGGTATTGCAGGCGATGCCGGTGGCGCACTTGCTGACCTCGGTGCCCGACCTTGATCCGCTGCCATTTGAAGCGGCCAGCGCGGGACGCTGTTTCGCTGGGCAAAATTGGGAGTGGAACGGCGTGCGCTTCGACATGCTGCATCCCACGCGCGCGAGTTACGAGGACGCATCGATCAAAGACAACAACCGCGGTTGCGTGCTGCGCATCGCCACGCGCCATGGCGTGGCGCTGATCCCGGCGGACATTGAAGCGCGCGCGGAACAACAGTTGCTCGCCACCTCACGCGAGGCACTGCGCGCGCAGGTGTTAGTCGCGCCGCATCACGGCAGCAAAACGTCATCCACCGCGGCATTCGTGCAAGCCGTTGATCCACGCATCGTGATTTACCCAATAGGCTATCGCAACCGCTTTCGTCATCCGCACATTGATGTCGAAGAACGTTATCTGCGGCAGGGCAGCCATGTGTATCGTACCGATCGTGATGGCGCGCTGACCCTGCACTTCGGCGCGCGCGATGCGATCAAAGTGACGCCGCATCGCGCGACGTATAAGCGCTATTGGCAAACGCCGATGGTGGGGGATGCGGTGCCTGATCCGGAAGAGCTGTAGATTTTAATTTTCCAGGATGAGAAATAAGCGTTTGACACGCAGCGTCGCGGCAGCAGATACTTTGGTCTGCTTGGGGGAGGTTGCTAAATTTTTGCAACCAACAGGAGAATCTTATGCTGCTGGACAATGCCAGATTACTTAAGGCCGCGGTGTTGAATGACCTCGCGGCCAGGGTTGCATCACCCACCATGATTCGGGGTATGGCCATCCGATCGCAGGCCGTTGGTCGTGAATCAGAAGCCTTGCGCAGTTTTGCCATCGGCATCGCCCGCTCCAAAAAGCAGCACAAACTTGCCGTGCGCGTGCAGCGCCGCGTGTTGCTGGATCATCCGCTGCTGGAGCGTATACGCAAGCAGGCGAAAGGCGAAGTCGACATACGCTATGTCGGCAAAATCGGCAAGCTGGAAACCCCGGCCACGCTTCAGAGGCGTCGTCGCCCGCTGGTCATCGGTTGCTCGATCGGGCACCACAAAATCACCGCGGGAACGCTAGGCTGTTTCGTCAAGGCAAGAACGACGCAGGCCACGCTGATACTTTCCAACAATCACGTGCTCGCCAACGAAAACAATGCGAAGGCCGGTGATGCCATCCTGCAGCCGGGCGATATTGACGGCGGCAAGAATCCGGCTGACATCGTGGCGACGCTGCTGAGATTCGTGCGTATGAATGTGACGGGAACGAATTTCGTCGATTGCGCCGTGGCGCAGCCGACGACCGGCATCGCTTTTAATCAGAAAAAACTGGGTGGATTTGGCAACCTCAAAGGACTCGGTGCCGATTTTCTCGATGTAGGCACCCGCGTGAAAAAGGTTGGACGCACGACCGGTGAAACCGAGGGGCGAGTAACCGCGTTTGAGCTGGACAACGTCGTTGTCTCGTACGACATCGGCAATCTGCGGTTCGACAACCAGGTGGAGATCGAGGGCGCCGGAAACCGTTCATTCAGCGATGGCGGCGACAGCGGATCGCTGATTGTCGACGACGACAATCTCGGCGTCGCGCTGCTGTTCGCGGGCGGCGACATTGGCGGCGCGAACGGCATGGGGTTAACCTTTGCCAATCCGCTGAAGGCGGTTCTGGACGCGTTGAAAGTCGACTTGGTATTTTAACGGGCAACGAGAGCGCATGTCGTTGCCGTGCACCGGCGGCTTCAACTGCCGGATCGCTTGGCCCCGGAAAGCACACCACCATGACTGACGCATCGGACGACGCGCTGCAAAAAGTTCGCGCGGTGAAACCAGTCGCTGAGAAGATCTTCTCCGATCTTCTGGGCGAGGTCGCCATCGGCATTACGCGCGTGGGCGGCGCCTACGGCCTCAAGGTAAACCTCTTCCGCGCCCCGGACCCGGCGATCAAACTTCCGTCGACGGTGAGCGGCATTCCCGTCTGCATTGAGGTGACTGGGCCGATCACCAAGCGTAATCCGCCGAAGCCGTAAGCAGTGCATTTCACGCATTGATATACGTATGGCGTAGGGTTTCGCGGTCGTGCAGTACAGGCAGGGTGCGCACTGCGCACCGTTCAGCGTCGTACCGCGTGCGCGATGCGCGCCCTACGTATGATCTGCACATTAGGGGCTCGTTTTCTATTGACAGTTAGCGACCAGTTGGATATCTCATGGGTATCTAATGATGGAGTAAAGTCATGCCCAGCCGATCGTCCGCCAACAAAATTGTTTTCCGCTATCGCACCGCCGACAGCGCGTGTGGCGTTACCCGCGAAACCGTGAAGCGCGTCGCCGAACGCTGGGGCGTCGGTGAGATGCAGGCAATACATCACGCCTTGTACGAATTGGCGGTCAGGATGCTGCCGCAGTACGAAGCTGATGACGGCGCGCTGAGCACGGCGCAACTTCGACAGATAAAAAACGTGTGTCGCTGGGCGCTAAACACTCGGTGCGAGTGACGCCATCAAGGTGACGCTGTATCGCGCGACGTATCGGCGTTATTGGCAGACGCCGATGGTGGGGGATGCGGTGCCTGATCCCGAGGAGTTATAAAAATATCAATAAAAACAAATAGTTATGATATAATTAGCATCTTGAATTGAGCGCTTGCGACCGGGCCCCGCATGGATTTCGACGTGATTGTTTTGGGCGCCGGTGCTGCCGGCATGATGTGTGCTGCCGTTGCCGGAAAGCGCGGGCGGCGCGTGCTGCTGATCGATCACGCCGTCAAACTGGGCGAGAAAATTCGCATCTCGGGTGGTGGGCGCTGCAACTTTACCAACCTCGACAGCCGGCCCGAAGCCTTTCTGTCAAACAATCCGCACTTTTGCCGCTCGGCGCTGGCGCGCTACACGCAGCGTGATTTTATTGCGCTGATCGAGCGCTACGGCATTCGCTATCACGAAAGAAATCTCGGCCAGTTATTTTGCGACGACAGCGCAACGCAGATCATCGCCATGCTCAAGGCCGAATGCGATGCAGCGGGCGTGCAGTGGGCGATGCCGGTGACGGTGAAGCACGTGGCACGGCGCGCGAGTGCAGGCGAGAGCGGGCCGACATTCGAACTCACCACCACGCAGGGCAGCTACCGCACCCGCGCGCTGGTGGTGGCGACGGGTGGCTTGTCGATCCCCAAGATCGGCGCAACGCCCTTCGGCTTGCAGCTTGCGGAGCAATTCGGCTTGGGCGTGGTGGCGCCCAAGCCCGCGCTGGTGCCGCTGGCCGCCTCACCCGAATGGCTGGCACGGTTTGGTGTGCTCGCCGGCACTTCGTTCGATGCGATAACCATGGGTGCCGACGTGCCGCGCGGCATGCCGTGG
>JAYVQD010000265.1:0-7077 GCA_043777275.1 Nitrosomonadales bacterium | reverse complement strand
CCACTTGATCCGCGTTATCTGGGCGCTCGTGAAGAGCGGCAGAACATACGAGGATCGTTCAAAAACTGCTTGAAATTTCTAGCGGGATGTTCAAGTCTCGCATTACAGCATAGCTTCTGACAAGTTAAAAACTTTTTAAAAACAAGTGCTAACCACGCCGCCCGAAGCCGGTTTGTTGATGACCGTCATCGGTACGCCGATGATTTTTTGTTCCTGGAAAAGTTTTTGCAGCAGGCGCGCAAGATGATCCGAGCCGCCGCCCGCCGCCGATGCGGCGACGAGTTCGACGTTACAGGCGGGTTTCCATGCACCGGGCGTTTGCGCGGCTGCGGCCGCACTGACTGACGCCACGCACGCAGCCACCGCTATGAAAAACACACGCCGCATCAGTGTTCGAGACCCTGCTTCACCAGCCAGTTACGGATCAGTCGCGCAACCTCGTCGCTGTTTTTATCCATCATCACCATATGGCTGTTGCCGCGCACGCCCATCGCGGGCAGGTCGAAGGTGTCGGCTTTGCCGCCGGAAGCGTTGATGGTGTGGGTGTAACGCTCGACATTGCTGCGATAGGTGGTCCACAGTTTGCTGCCGCTGACGTAATCGCCCCACAGCGTGAGATGCGGAATATGTTTCACATTGGCGCCGCTGAATGTGGCGGGTTCGAGGCCGGATGCCGGCTCCACCATCACCACCGCTTTGACCTTGTCCGGCGCGGCTTGCGCGGCAGCGTAGACGAACATACCCGCCTGACTGTGGCCGATGATGATGCACGGGCACACGCGCTGCACGAGCTCGTTGTAGGCTTTTTGTATCCAGACATCGCTGGTGGTCCAGCGCGCGACGAATTGCTTGCCGAACTGATCGATGTGGGCGGCGGGGAATTGTTGACCCGGATGCACTTTCTGTTTTGCCGGATCGGACGAGTACCCGTCCGCGGGCCCAAAGCGAAAAATGTCCCACGCCTGATTCGGCGTGCGGTGCTCCGGCTCGATCTTGTTGATTTCCGGATAACGCGCCCACGACGCGCGCCCGCGTTCGACCGCATCGGAAACATAGGTGTCGTAACCCGCGCGCATGAAAAATTCGTGCCAGCCGGAGCGGCCATCGGGTGTGGTTTCCCAGGTCACGCCGGTGAGTCCGCCACCGTGCCATAGCAGTATCGGCACCTTGCCTTTGGGTGCGGCGAGCGAAAACTGCTGCACATAAAGCTGACCTACCTGATAGTCGCCGTTGGGATTGGAGATGCGAATCGGCGCCTGTGGATTGGTGCGGATTTCTTTGGTCGGCAAACCGGTCAGACTCAGGCGCTCGCCGCCGACATGAAATCCGCGCACGCTTTTCAGCACGATGCTGCCGTCGCTGCCGGAGGGCGATGTCGAGGTGCAGCCGCCGAGCGTGGCAAGCGCGGCGAGCGTAAGTGCGATTATGGCTGTAAGACGGCAGTGGTTCATTAAATGTCCTTGTATTGTAAGTATTTGTTTTTAAATAGTTATTTTCTGGGGGCGAATTGCGGCAGATCAAACGCGGTAACGCGCGGCAGTTCACCGCTGAACAATTCCACTTCCACCAGCGCGGTATGCGCGCTGCAACCCTGCGTGAGTTTCGAAGTGCCTTTGTCGAGTGTCAGCACATTCGGGTTGCCGTGTTTTTCCAGCGAATCATTTTGCGTGAGGTCGAGCGGATCGAACCACGCGCCGGTAGGCAACACACAAACACCGGGCCGCACGCCATCGTCAATCTTTACGCCAGCCAGACACGCGCCGCGGTCGTTGAACACGCGTACCACGTCGCCGGCTTTGATGCCACGCGCCGCCGCGTCTTGCGGATTCAGCGTGATCGCTTCGCGTCCCTGAATTTTGGCGGCGATACTGACGCTGCCGTGATCGTATTGGCTGTGCAGCCGTGTGGACGGTTGATGCGACATCAGATGCAGCGGATATTTTTTTGCCAGCGGGCTGCCCAGCCATTCGGCGGGCGCGAGCCACGCCGGGTGTCCGGGACAATCGTCGTAGTTGAACGATGCGATGGTGGGCGAGGTGATCTCGATCTTGCCGGACGGTGTCGGCAGCTTGTGCGCCACCGGGTCTTCGCGAAACCGGCGCATCATCACCGGCGGCTCCTGCGGCGCGGGCACTTCGAGCAAGCCTTCCGACCAGAACGCTTCAAAGGAAGGCAGTTCGATGTTAAACATCCGCGCGCGCACGGCCGAGGCTTCGTAGAGGTGGCGCAGCCACGCGGCTTCGGAGCGGCCTTCGGTGAATTTTTCCCTGACGTTGACGCCGAGGCGCTCGGACAGCGCAGTAAAAATATCGTAGTCGTTGCGGGATTCCGCCACCGGATCTATCGCGCGCTTCATCGCGATCATAAAACGGTCGCGCGAACTGGAGCCGATGTCGTCGCGCTCCAGCATGGTGGTGGCAGGCAACACAATGTCGGCGAACTTGGCGTTGGGGTTCCAGTATTGTTCGTTGACGATGATGGTTTCGGGCTTGCTGCGCCATGCACGAACGAGGCGATTCAAATCCTGATGATGATGAAACGGATTGCCGCCCGCCCAGTAAATCAAGCGGATGTCGGGGTAGGTGCAGACCGCGCCGTCGAAATCGTACGTGCCGCCGGGGTTTTCCAGCATGTCGGTAATGCGCGCCACCGGGATCGGCGTCTTCACGCCATTTTGTCCCTGCGGCAATATGGCGCCGGAGAACGGCCTCGCGTTGGCGCCTTCGATGCCCACCGGCCCGTACGCGAGTGCGAAGCCGCCGCCGGGCGTGCCGATCTGGCCGAGCAGGCAGGCGAGCGTGATGCCCATCCAGTACGGTTGTTCCCCGTGATCGCCGCGCTGCAAGGCCCACGCGACGTTAATCATGGTGCGGCTTCGGGTCATGCGGCGCGCGAGGGTGGTGATGGCGGCGGCGGATACATCGCAAATTTCCGCGGCCCATGCTGCTGACTTGGCAACGCCGTCCGTTTCGCCCATCACATATTTGCGGAACGGCTCGAAGTCGGTGCAGTAGCGCGCGAGAAAATCCTTATCGTGCTTGCCGTCGGTGATGATGGTGTGCGCGAGGCCCAGCATGAACGCGGTATCGGTGTTGGGGCGCAGCGGCACCCACTCACTGCCCGGCGCGGCATCCATGTCTTCGCGCAAGGGCGATACGTTGACGAATTTCACGCCTGCCGCGCCGAGGCGTTTTAACATCGGACGCACTTCGTGCTGACTGATGCCGCCGGAGTTGATCTGCGCGTTCTTCGATGGCACGCCACCGAAGGCCACCAGCAACTCGCAGTGTTGTTCGAGCGACACCCAGGCTGTTTGCTGCGAGCGCATCACATCCATGTCCATGAGAATGCGCGGCAACAGCGTGCGCGCCGCGCCCAGGCTGTAGGTGCCCAGATGCGCGACGTAGCCGCCGATGCAGTTCATAAAGCGATGTACCTGACTTTGCGCGTGATGAAAACGCCCGGCACTCGACCAGCCGTACGAGCCGGCGAAAATCGCGCTGTTGCCGAACGTCGAGGTGACGCGCTTTAACTCTGCGGCGACCAGATCGCAGGCTTCGTTCCACGACACGTTGACGAAAGGTTCCGCGCCGCGCAGGTTGCGTTTTGTGCCGGGGCCATCCTCAAGATAACTTTTGCGCACCGCCGGATGGCGCACGCGCAGCGGGCCTTGCACTGCGCCGGGCAGCGCGTTGCCGATGGGTGAAGGATCGGGATCGCGGTCGAAGGGCGTGACGCCGGTGATCACGCCATCTTTTACGGCAACGTCGTAGACGCCCCAATGGGTTGAGGTGAGCATTTTGCATCGCCTTGGCAGGGTAAAAACCAAGTATAACGTCAGGCCGCCGGGCGCGGGCGGCGCAGCGGATTCGGCGTCCCCCGGATTGCACCGTTCACGTGGACTTGGCCGGGTTCGGGTGCCATAATCATTCGGCTGATGCTTGGGCTTTACCGGCCTGGGTTGTCTGAGTTGTTGACGTTGTGAGGAAGGCTTTCCATCGTTGCGGTACCTTTTTTACGGAGGTGCGTGATGCGCGGTGCGATCAAGGCCAGACGTGTGCTGGGCTATTCCGTTGCGGCTGGGGTTTGGTTGTGCGCAGCCGCTGCGTGGGCGCAAACCCCTTCGACAGGCTCAGGACAGGCCTATCCCACTAAACCCGTCCGTTACGTCGTTCCGTTTGCGGCGGGTACCGGCAATGACATTGTCGGCCGTTTGATTACCGACCGGCTGACAAGAATGTGGGGCCAGCAGGTCATCGTCGACAACCGGGGCGGCGCCTCGGGCACGATAGGCGCGGCGTTTGTCGCGAAGGCCCCGCCGGACGGCTACACCTTGCTCCACTGCAATATCGCCCCGAACGCCATTTCCCTGTCGCTGGTGGATAACATTTCTTACCAGCACAGCGATTTCGCGCCGATTACCCGTATCGGTATGCCGCCTAACGTTATTGCCGTACATCCATCGGTGCCGTTCAAATCGATCAAGGATCTGGTGGCGCATGCAAAGTCAAACCCCGGCAAGCTGAGCTATACCGCCAGCACGCCTGGCACTTCGCCGCACCTGACGATGGAGTTGCTCAAGTTGCGATTGAAATTCGATATCGTGCACATCGGTTACAAAAACGCGGCGCAGGCGACGAGCGATGTTATTGCGGGCCAACTGCCGATTAACATTACAAACATTCCGTTTCTCGTGGCGCCGGTTCAGGCCGGACAGTTGCGTGCGCTGGCGGTTGCCAGTGCAAAGCGGCAGCCGCTATTGCCGAACGTGCCGACGATGCAGGAGTCGGGCGTGCCCGATTTCGAGGTCAACTCGTGGTACGGCGTGTGCGCACCGGCCGGGACACCCGTGGCGTTGCTGGATAAGCTCAATGCAGACATTCACGCGGTTATGCGCATTCCCGAAGTCGAGCGGCGTCTAAACGATCTGGGGATGCCTCCCGAACCGACCACCCGCGAAGAATTCGACAAGTTCATGCGTGCCGAGATTGCGCGCTGGGCGCAGGTGATCAAGGAAGCGAAAATTCCCAAAATGTAGCCGGCAGGCCATGGAATATCATAAGTATTTGTTTTTAAACAATATTTTATTATTTCTTTAATGCCGAGATGCCGACCTTGAAACTGGCTTTGTCCTGCTCATCCAGTTGCGCGATCAAACCCGTTTCCCATGCCAGATATTGTTTCATCGCCTCACGATTGCCTGCGTGGCGATCATGCACAAAAAACAGATAGTCGATGCAGTCACTATCAGGCGGCGTGCCGGGAGAGGCTTCGAGCGTGTAGCCCGCGTGGGTCCAGGTGGCGAGTCCGCCTTCGAGTAGTTTGATGTTGGTGATACCGGCTGCGGCGAGATCAATCGCGGCCGCTTGCGCGACATCGGTGTCGCGCGTAATCAACACCACGCTTTTTGCATTGCCTGCATCTTTGACGATGCGCGAGCGGATGCTCCAGCGGCTGCCTGGCACATGTTGCTTGCGATAATTCATGCTGGGGCCGAGATAAAACGCGCTGCACGTATTGTTGGCCAGCGCTTGTTTCAATTCGTCAGCGGAAATTTTTGGCAGCGTTGGCAAGGTAGCCAATATTTTGTTTGCGGGCGCGGGTAACTTCAATCCCGAATTCACGCCGCCCTCCAGCACATAAACATCGCAGCCGAGTTGCATCAACCACGCAGCCACCACCGGCGCGCGTACGCCTTCGCTGTCCGCCAGCACAATGCGCGCGTTGCGCACACCCACCCATGCGTCGGTGGCCTGCACCAGTTGCCCGCCGGGTGCGTGCGCCGCGCCGGGCAGCGAACCGACGGCGAATTCTTCCGGCGTGCGCACGTCCAGCACATACAGCGAACGGTTAGCGTCAGCGAGCCAGCTTTCGACTTGTTTTGCCGTGACCGTGGAAATTTCAAAACGCGTGAGTAATTTTTGCGCGCTGGCTTGCAAGCCGGGCAAAGCCGCCATGTCGATTCTATCGGGATACTTGCGCGTAGCGCCGCGCTCCAATTCAAAATCAGCCAGCGCCCAGCCCTGCGTGCCGTTCTCCAGCGCAACCACCGGATTCTCAATGCCAAAGTTAAGCAGCGTTTGCGCGCCCATGATCGAGCGCGTGCGCCCGGCGCAGTTGACGACGATAGTGGTTTTCGGGTTTTTAACGATATCGCGGATACGTAGCGGCAACTCCGCATTGGGGCAGCAAATACCGCCGGGAATATTCATCTTGTGGTACTCGGCATAAGGCCGGCCATCGACAATGACGAAATCCTCATTGCGCTGCTTCATCCGCGCGAGCTCCGTCACGGTGATGCGCGGCGTGTCATACACATGCTCGACCAGTTCGCCGAACAGCTTGCTCGGCACATTCACCCCTTTGAAAATCGCAAACCCCGCAGCAGCCCACGCCGGATTGCCGCCTGCGAGCATGGCAACATCGGTGTAGCCGATGGCGTTCAGCCGTTTCACTCCGCGCTCCGCGACACCGTCGCAGTCGTCACACAACACGATGCGCGCACTCTTGCGCGGCACCAGCGCCGCGATACCGGGTTCAAGCCGGCTGTAGGGCAGCGGCGTGGCAAACAGCAAATGGCCTTCGCCGAATTGACCTTCTTCACGCACGTCGAGCAGCGCGAGTTCGTTGCCGTCGTGGAGCAGATTTTTCAGATCGCGGGGCGACACCGTGCGAGTAGCCATTGGGGATTTACCGGCAGAAGAATGGAAGCGCGAATTATAGCGCCGCCGTGCGCGGCTCCGGTTGTATCGGTGCTGTGCGGCGGTTGGTGGCGCTGGCGCCGCGCCCACGAATGCCCCTGGTACGCTTTCATGGGGTGGTGGCGCCGAATGCGAGGCTGCGCTCAGCGGTTGTTCCGGCATCGGCGCAAAAGGCAATGGCGGGCGAAGGGGATTGCACGCATGCGCACAGCGCGCCGCTGCGAATGAGTTGGGCGCGCTTGCTCAAGCGGGTGTACGACATTGACATCGAGCGCACTCTAGCAGCCTGTCGGACTTAACCGACGAAAGTTGAGTGACGAATCGGAACGAGAGATCGAATGGCTTGTCATAATGAAGTCCTGTTTGATGATGCCGA
>JAYVQD010000264.1:0-7154 GCA_043777275.1 Nitrosomonadales bacterium | reverse complement strand
TTCCTGGCTGCACCGCAGGCAGAAGCAGCCTACGGTCATCCGTAATTTCTTTGAAGCCAAGCATGTCCGATATGCCGCCTAGTCAATTACGCCATATTATCTGTCGGAGTAATAACTGGCCGAAAAAGCAGTGAAACAGGCTCGCGCCTGTGCAGCACGCCACCTCAAACCAGCATTCCCGGATTCTTGATATAGCGATTCTTAATCGCATCCGCCGCCCAATAGGCCAGCGCGCCCACCGGCCCGGTCGGGTTGTACGCGGCGTTATGCGGGAACACGCCAGCGCCCATCACGAACAGGTTGTGGCAATCCCAGCTTTGCAGATATTTGTTGACCACGCTGTTGCCGGGGCTGGTACCCATGATGGTGCCGCCGGTGTTGTGCGTACTTTGATACGGCACCACGGTCCAACTCTCGCGCATCGTTGCCGGGTTGAATGACGCGGGGTTCATCGACTTCGCCAGATCATTGATGACCTGCGCGATATGCCTGCCCATCTTGTGTTCGTTTTCCTTGTAGTCGAAAGTCATGCGCATCAAGGGCAGGCCGAACGCATTTTTGTAGGTGGGATCCAGGTCGTAGTAGTTGTAGCGGTTCGCCATCACGCTACCCGATGAGCCGATGCTCATCGCGCTGTTGTACCACTTCGCGTTCGCCGCCTTCCACGCCGTGCCCCACTGCGGCGTGCCGCCTGGCACTGGGCGGTAACTGATGGGCCGGCCATTGGTCATGCCGCCGCCAACCGTGGCGCCACCGACGTAGCCGTACTTCGTGCGGTCGAAATCCCAGTTGGCGTGAAAATCGTCGATGCCGAAATTCGATCCGCCGGTGGACATGAACGGATTGAAATAGTGATTATCGAAAAACAGCGTCGCGCCGGCGCCGGTCTGGTAGCAATAGTTTTTGCCGACCAGGCCTTTTTGGCTCACCGGATCGTAGGGCTGACCGATCTGCGACAACAGCATCAGGTGCACGTTGTTAATCGCATACGCGCACAGCACCACCATGCCTGCAGGTTGCTCGAATTCTTCGCCGTTCAAGGTGTTGGTGTAGGTGACGCCGGTGACTTTTTTTCCGCTCGAATCCTTCAACACCTTGGTCACCCACATGTTCGTGCGCAACTCAAAATTCGGGTTGCGCATAGCAATGGGGATCACGGTGAAATGCGGGCTGCCCTTGGCGTTGGATTCACAACCGAAGCGTTCGCAGAAGCCGCAATACTGGCACGCGCCGAAACGTGCGCCGTCCGGGTTGGTGTACGGCTGCGAGGCATTCGCCACCGGGCGCGGGAACGGGTTGTAGCCTGCCTTCGCCGCCGCATCGGCGAACATCAACCCGGCCTGCGTTGATTTCAATGGCGGCAGTGCGTACTCGTTCGCGCGCGGCGCCTCAAACGGATTGCCGCCCTTTTGCACCGCGCCCTTGAGGTTGCCGGCCTTGCCGGACACCCCCGCCGTGCGCTCGAATTTTTCGTAGTACGGCTCCAGCTCGGCGTAGGTGATGCCCCAATCCTGTATCGTCATGTCGGCGGGGATGTAATTTTTGCCGTACTTTTCTTCGTACAGCGTGCGCACTTTCAGTTCGTTGTCGGACCACCGCCAGGTGATGCCGTTCCAGTGCGAACCTGCGCCGCCCACGCCCTGTCCCGGTAAAAATGAACCGAGCCTGCGCATCGGCAGCGCATCCTGTTTCGGGTTGTTACGAATCGTGAGCGTATCAACGGACGGATCCTGCATCAGATCGTTGCGCGCGCTGTAACGCAATTCGTCGCGGATGCGCGGCACGGAAAAATCATCCGCCGTGGTGCGCATCGCGCCGCGTTCGAGCGCCACCACTTTCATGCCGGCTTCGCTTAATTCTTTGGCCAATATGCCGCCGGTCCAACCCAAGCCGACCAAAACGACATCCACTTCTTCTAGTTTGGTTGCCATCTTGCTCCCCTTAAAACGCGACCCAACGGAATCAAATAAAAGCCAATAAAAACAAATACTTATAACAACTCTTTATTTCATCGCGCCCAGCATATACGCCACCAGATCAGCGCGGCTTTTGGCATCGGGCATGCCGGAGTACGGCATGCGGTTGCCCGGCACGAGTTTCTGCGGATCCGCCACGAAATCGTTCAGCGAATCACGCGTCCAGATAATGCCGCTGCGTTTCATCGCGGGCGAGTAACGAAACTCCGTGCCTTCGCCGGCCTTGCGTCCGGCCACGCCGTAGAGCGTTGGGCCTATGGTATCGGCGGCGGCGCGATCGGGCGAGTGACACGCCGCGCATTCTTCAAAAAGTTTTTGCCCGCGATTGGCATCCTGCGCCTGAGCCTCGTTCGCCACTGTCGCCACAACCGCCACGCCAAGGACAACAACCGTCAACGCCATCAAACCGTGTAGTGGTTTTTTCGTAATCATGCGGACACCAGTTGGGTAGGGTTTTTCAGATAACGGTTCTTGATCGCGTCCGCAGTCCAGTACGACAGCGCGCCCACCAGCCCCGTCGGCTGATACGCGGCGTTATGCGGAAACACGTTCGCGCCGACGACAAACAGGTTATGGCAATCCCAGCTTTGCAGATATTTGTTCACTGCGCTGTTGCCGGGGTTGCTGCCCATGATGGTGCCGCCGGTGTTGTGCGTGCTTTGATACGGCACCACCGTCCAGCTATCGCGCGAGGTGGCGTTGCTCATGCGCGTGGGGTTCATCGATTTGGCAATCGCGTTTACGGTGTTCGCGGCGTGCTGGCCCATCTTGCGTTCGTTGTCTTTGTAGTCGAAGGTCATGCGCATCAGCGGCAGGCCGAATGCGTTTTTGTAGGTCGGATCGAGATCAAAATAGTTGTAGCGATTCGACATCACGCTGCCGCTGGAGTTGATGTTCATCGCGGTTTGGTACCACTTCGCGGTGGCGGCTTTCCATTCCTTGCCCCACGCGGGGGTGCCCGGCGGCACGGGCCGATAACCGATCGGCAGCGCGGTGTTGAAGCCAGCGGAAATGTTATAGCCGCCCAGCGCGTTGACCGGCCCGCGATCAAAATTCCAGTTGCCGTTGAAATCATCAATCAGGTCGCTGGAACCACCCGCCGCCATAAATGGATTGAAATTCTTGCCTTCAAAAAACAGCCGCGCGCCGACGCCGTTCTGGTACGAGTAATTTTTGCCGATGATGCCTTTCTGGCTCGCCGGATCGTACGGCTGCCCGATGCCTGACAGTAGCATCAGATGCACGTTATTGATCGCATAGGCGCACAGCAGCACCATGTTCGCGGGTTGCTCGAACTCCTCGCCGGTCTGCACATTGGTGTAGAGCACGCCGGTGGCACGCTTGCCGGTGGAATCTTTCAGCACGCGGGTGACCCACGCATAGGTGCGCAACTCAAAATTGGGATTGCGCATCGCAATCGGAATCACCGTGATGTGCGGGCTGCCTTTGGCGTTGGCTTCGCAGCCGAAGCGCTGGCAATAGCCGCAATACTGACAGGCGCCGAAGCGTGATCCATCCGGGTTGGTGTACGCCTGTGACGCATTCGCGTTGGGCCGCGGAAACGGGTGATAGCCCAGATTCTTCGTCGCGGCGTTGAACATTTCCGCTGCGAGTATGGGTTTTAACGGCGGCATCGGATATTCGTTTTGCCGTGGCGCTTCAAACGGATTGCCGCCCGCTTGTATCTGCCCGCGCAGATTGCCCGCCTTGCCTGACACACCCGCCGTGCGTTCAAATTTTTCGTAATAGGGCTCCAGCTCGGCGTAGCTGATGCCCCAATCCTGTATCGTCATGTCTTCGGGGATGAAACCCTTGCCGTAGCGCTCTTCATAGTTGCTGCGGATTTTGAATTCCATATCCGTCCAGCGCCAGGTGCCGCCGCTCCAGTGGATCGCGGAGCCGCCGACACCTTCACCGGGCAGAAACGATCCGAGACGGCGCATCGGCAGCGCTTCCTGCTTGATGTTGTTGCGCACGGTCACCGTATCGCGCGCGGTGTTCTGCATCAGATCGTGGCGATGCACGAAGCGCAGCTCGTCGCGCACGCCGGGCAGCGCGTAATCGCTGGAGGGTGTGCGCATTTCGCCGCGTTCGAGTGCGACGACTTTTAAACCCGCTTGTGTCAGCTCTTTGGCGAGGATGCCGCCGGTCCAGCCGAGCCCGACGATAACGGCATCGACTTCTTTCAGCTTGGTCCGATTGGTAAGCATGGCAGGCTCCTTAACTTAAGTCAGAGATGCTGAGCGGCTCAACGGTGTATTTCTTGTCGCGGAATTTGTCGATGTTTTGCGCATGCACCGCCACCACGCCGGGGAAGCCAATCATTTTCCAGCCGGCCTTGTTGCGATTGCCACCGTAAATGGGGTCGGAGAACATGCCTTCGATCACCGTCTGATACATGGTGGTGAAGAAAGTGCGCGCGGGTAGCCCGCCCTCGAAATTGATCTTGCCACCCTGCAAACCGACGAGCACTTCCTGCTTCTGTGCTTCCGCCAGTTGATCGAACGTTTTTGAGTACGTCTTTTTGCAATACGCGTTGGTGGCCGCGATGCCGGCGCGATACAGCTCGGCGGGCCGCAACGGCAACTGATAACCCTGATTGGGATGCCCCTGCTTCCATGGCCCCTGCATGTAAAGCCGGTCACCCTTGCCCCAGCCGCCGGCCAGTGCGCGGTCGATAAAAATATTGATGCCGAGGTCTGTGCCCTTGGGCGAATGCGGGTCGGCAGGCACCATGTGATCGACCACCGCTTCGACAAACGCGGCCTCGTCGAGACTTAAAAAAGAGTAGCCGGGATGTGTGCTTGCTGCGGGTTTTTGCTGGGCCTGCACCTGCGTGGGCGCGAGACCCACAGCCGCCGTGGTGGCCACTGCACTACCCGCCACCGCACCCTTTAGAAACGCACGCCGATTGATGCCATCGTCTTTCATGGTGATCTCCCGTTGTAGTCGCAACACGGAACAATATAGCGCAGAACTTTCTGTGATGCGATGAAAACTCTGGGGGCCATGTATCGGGGGTTTCGTGTCGCGCCGCACAACGGTATCGCCTTCTCTGAGGCTAAGGTGATGTTTATCGACAACTTATCGACAACTATCGGGACTTCACCTTCAGGGGTGATGCCGCATTTCGGCTGCGGCGGGCTTGCTGATAGCCCATGCCACGGGCAGAATCAACGCCCTGCATCGACGCTCACTATCCGGAACCGACCATGAATCTGTTACACCGCGCGCTGTGTTGCGCAGCGATGAGTTGTAGCGCCACCGCAACCGCGCAGCAACACTCCACGACTTACCCCAGTAAGTCCATACGCTTCGTGGTGCCCTTCGGCCCCGGCGGCGTCGGCGACATCACCGCGCGCACCGTGGCGATCAAAATGGGCGAGGCGATGGGGCAGCAGATCATCATCGACAATCGGCCTGGCGCGGGCGGCGTGGTGGCTGCGGAAATGGTGGCGCGCGCCGAACCCGACGGTTACACGCTGATGCTGCTGAACAACGCCAACGCCGTGAGCATGGCGATGTTCAAATCGCTGCCCTACGACACGCTGAAAGATTACGCCATGGTCAGCACTATCGCGGCGTTTAGTCTCGGCGTGCTGGTGGCGCCGGATTCACCGGTGAAAACCACCAAGGAGTTGATCGCGCAGGCGCGTACGGCGGGCGCCAAATTCAACGGCGGCAGCATACAGATCGGCACCGCGCAGCACTTGTCGGCGGAGTTATTCAAGTCGATGGCCGCGCTCAACCATACCAATGTGCCGTTCAACAACACCGGCGCGTTAATTAGCGGACTGCGCGGCGGCGACGTGCAGGCAGCGTTCGAGTTTCTGCCGCCGGTGCTGGGACAGATACGCGCCGGCACCTTGCGCGCGGTAGCGGTGTCGTCGAAAACACGTTTCTCGCTACTGCCCAATGTACCGACACTCGATGAATCCGGCTTGCCGGGCTATGACGTGATTTCATGGAACGGCATCGGCGCACCGGCGAAAACACCGCGCGCCATCGTCGATCGTCTGAATAAGGAACTGCACGCCGCAGCGAATTCGCCGCAAGTGAAGCAACGCTTTGCGGAACTTGGCATCGAACAAAATTTGAATACGCCGGAAGGCATGCACACTTTCGTCACCAGCGAAATCGCCAAGTGGAATGCGTTAATCGACAAAGCAAGGATACCCAGACTGTGAGTACCGCCGCCGCACCCAAAGCCATACTGCCGCCCGACCCGCATCCGGTTAAGCCGACCTACACCCCGCCGCCCGGCGCGTGCGACGGCCACTGCCATGTGTTCGGCCCCGCGGCGCAGTTTCCCTATTCAGCGAATCGCAGCTATACGCCCGCAGACGCCGGGCGTGAGCGCCTCGCGGCGCTGCATAAACATTTGGGCTTGTCGCGCGCGATCATTGTGCAGGCCAGTTGCCACGGCACCGACAACAGCGCCATGCTCGACGCCATTGCCCATTCCAATGGCACGCAGCGCGGCGTGGCCATGGTGAAACCCGATGTTGCCGACAAAGAACTCGAACGGCTGCACGCAGGCGGCGTGCGCGGCGCGCGCATCAATTTTGTCGCGCATCTTGGTGGCGCTCCCGACATGCAAGCCGTCGATGCGGTGATCGCGCGCATCACGCCGTTCGGCTGGCATATACAGTTGCACATGGATGCGCACGACATTGCGCTGTATCGCGGCTTTCTCGATGCGCTGCGCGTGCCGTTCATCATCGATCACATGGGGCGGCCTGAAGCCAAACTCGGCGTTGCGCAGGACGCGTTTGTGCAGATGCTTCACTTGATGAAGAACCCGCTGGCGTGGACCAAAGTCAGCGGCCCCGAACGCATCTCATCGACCGGCAAACCGTTTCATGACGCTGAACCGTTTGTGCGCGCGTTAATTGCCGCCGCACCGGAACGCATTTTATGGGGTACGGATTTCCCGCATCCCAATGTGAAGCTCATGCCCAACGATGGCGAGCTGGTGGATCTGTTCGCGAAATTTTGCGATGACGACGCGCTGCGCAGGAAAATTCTGGTCGATAACCCGAATCGGCTGTATTGGCCCGAGCTAATGTAAGTGAGTGTTGTAAGTATTTGTTTTTAAACAACTATTCCAGCGTTATCTTCTGCGCGCGTATCACCCGTCCCCAGCGCTCGATTTCGGTTTTGATCCACTGATCGAAT
>JAYVQD010000263.1:0-7159 GCA_043777275.1 Nitrosomonadales bacterium | reverse complement strand
CAGCGCAGCCTGTACCCGGTGCCCGAGGTGCGCCTGCTGCCCGGCCGCGAGTTCCCGATGGACGACGACGCACGCGGGCGCTTTCGCAGCCGCTGGCGTGAGCTGCTGGACGGCGACCCGACCAAAAGCCGCATCTACAAGGACATGGGCAATGGCGTGGCCACGGCGGGCATTGAGTACTACCTGCCGCTGTTTTTTGAAACCACCGCGCGTTTTACCGACTATCTGCCCGCAGGCACGGTGATCTGCTCCGCGCATGGACTGCCGGAAGCCGTAGACGCGTTCTGGCAAGACACCCACAGCCGCTACGCTACCTTGCGCGGCGACCGCGCCAATCCGGTGATGCCGCCGCATGAATTGTTTCTCGCGCCTGACGAATTTTTTGGCTCGATCAAACCGTTTGCGCGAGTGGAAATCGCGGGGGTGCGTTCGGAGTTGAGCGTTGAGAGTTCGGAGCAACCCCGCGATGCACTCCCGACGCCGAACGCCCAACTCTCAACCCACACGCTTCCGCCCCTGGGCGTCGAACGCCGCGCGGATAACCCGCTGCATCGGCTGGGCCAGTTTCTGGAGCGCTACCCCGGCCGTGTGCTGCTGCTGGCCGACAGTGCCGGCCGGCGCGAAACTATGCACGACTTTCTCGCGGAGTACGAACTGCGCCCGGCCCCCGCCACCGGCTACGAAGATTTTCGCACCTCACCCGCGCCGTTCATGCTGGGCGTGGGGTCCCTGCACACCGGCTTTGCGATGGCCGACGATTTCGCCATCATCACCGAAAACGAGCTGTATGCCACACAGGCGCGCAATCGCAGCGCGCGTGAATCACGCAAGACCACTGCCGAAGGCATGCTGCGTGATCTGTCGGAAGTCAAAACCGGCGATCCGGTGGTGCATGAGCAGCACGGCATCGGGCGCTATCTCGGTTTGCAAAGCATGGATCTGGGCGAGGGCGAGACAGAGTTCCTCACGCTCGAATACGCCAAGGGCGACAAGCTGTATGTGCCGGTGTCGAGCCTGCATCTGATCAGCCGCTACAGTGGTGCGTCACCCGAGCAGGCGCCGCTGCACATGCTGGGCGGCGAGCAATGGGAGAAAGCCAAGAAAAAAGCCGCGGCGCAAGTGCGCGACACCGCCGCCGAACTGCTGAATCTTTATGCACAACGCGCCCTGCGCACGGGTCATGCGTTCGGTCTCAAACACCACGACTACGAAGCGTTCGCCGAAGGTTTTCCGTTCGAGGAAACGCCCGATCAGGCCGCCGCGATCAAAGCCACGCTCGACGATCTCACCAGCGGCAAACCGATGGATCGATTGATCTGCGGCGACGTGGGTTTTGGCAAAACGGAGGTGGCGTTGCGCGCAGCCTATGTGGCGGTGGCGGACGGCAAGCAGGTAGCCGTGCTGGTGCCCACCACCTTGCTGGCCGAGCAACACTTCAACACCTTCACTGACCGCTTTGCCGACTGGCCAGTCAAAATCGCCGAATTGTCACGCTTTCGTTCAGCGAAAGAACAGACGGAGGCGCTGGCAGGTCTGGCGGCCGGCACGGTGGATATCGCTATCGGCACCCACAAGCTGGTGCAGCGCGGTGTCAATTTTAAAAACCTCGGCCTTGTCATCATTGATGAAGAGCACCGTTTTGGCGTCAGGCACAAAGAACAGTTAAAAGCCCTGCGCGCTGAAGTGGACGTGCTGACGCTCACCGCCACGCCGATTCCGCGCACGCTGGCACTGTCGATGGAAGGCCTGCGCGATTTTTCGGTGATTGCCACCGCACCGCAACGCCGGCTGGCGATCAAAACGTTTGTCTCGCGCTTTTCCAAAGCGCAAATCCGCGAAGCCGCGCTGCGCGAATTAAAACGCGGCGGACAGATTTATTTTCTGCACAACGAAATCGATACCATCCGCCACATTGAGGAAATGCTCACCGAACTGCTGCCGGAGGCGCGCATCCGCGTGGCGCACGGGCAAATGCGCGAGCGCGAACTCGAACTCGCCATGCGTGATTTTTACCAGCAGCGTTTCAATGTGCTGCTATGTACGACGATTATCGAGACCGGCATCGACGTGCCCACCGCCAACACCATCATCATCAACCGCGCGGATCGCTTTGGCCTGGCGCAACTGCACCAGTTGCGCGGACGCGTCGGCCGCTCACACCATCAGGCGTATGCGTATCTGCTGCTGCCCGACGAAGGCAACATCACCCCGCAGGCGAAAAAACGCCTCGAAGCGATACAGATGATGGAAGAACTCGGCTCGGGATTCTTCCTCGCCATGCACGACCTCGAAATCCGCGGCGCGGGCGAAGTGCTGGGCGAATCGCAAAGCGGCGAGATGCAGGAAATCGGCTTCAATATGTACGCCGCCATGCTCGACACCGCCGTGCGTTCCTTAAAGCAGGGCAAGGAGCCCGATCTTGCCGCACCGCTGGGCGTCACCACCGAAATCAATCTGCACGTTCCGGCGCTGCTGCCATCAGACTATTGCAGCGACGTGCATGAGCGGTTAGTCATCTACAAGCGACTGGCCAATTGCGACAATGACGAAGAACTCGACCGCCTGCGCGAAGAGCTGATTGATCGCTTCGGTGAACTGCCGGGCGCTGCGCGCGCGCTGATTGACAGTCACCGGCTGCGTCTCGCCAGCAAACCCCTGGGCATCGTGCGCATCGACGCGAGCGACATGGCGATACAACTACAGTTTGTTCCCAAGCCGCCGATTGACCCGATGAAAATCATCAAGCTCATACAGACCAAACGCAATTACAAACTGGCCGGGCCGGATCGCCTTCGCATTGAAGCCAACACCGATGATGTGACCGCACGCGTGGCGCTGATTAAAGAGGTCTTTAAGCTGTTATCGTAAACTATTGTTTAAAAACAAATACTTACGAAGATAACGCAAAGTAGTTGTAGGGTGCGCATCGCGCACGCGGAAACGCCGGCCACGGGAACACTTGAAGCGAAGCAGAACGGTCCGCAATGCGCACCCTACTTCTGCTAACGCTTACGCTTGCCCTTTACCGGCCACCACGTCTGCCTGCATGGCCTGCAACATCGCGCTCAACAACGCGTCCGGCTCCTGCGCGCCCGATACGCCAATCGCACGATTGAAAATAAAAAACGGCACGCCGCTGATGCCGGCGTTGCGCGCTTCCACATCCGCGCCCACCACCACATCGCGCTCCGCGTCACTCGCCAGCCAGGCGCGGGCTTGCGCGCGATCCAGGCCGCCTTTCGCTGCCACATCCGCCAGCGCATCCACATCCGTCAGGTTTGCGCCGTTGATGAAATACGCCTCGAACAAGACTTCCGCCACTGCGTCCTGCTTGCCCTGCTGCTCCGCGTAATGCAGAAGCCGGTGCGCGTTCACCGTGTTGGGCTGCACCTCGATCTTGTCGAACGCAAACGGAATGCCGACGGTCTCGCCCACTTTGCTGACGCGATCGTAATTGCCTTTGCCGCGCGCGCCGAACTTGCGTGCAACGTAATCGACGCGCGGAATGCCCTCGGCCGGCAGATCGGGATTTAACTGAAACGGGAGCCAGCGCACGGCCAGCTTGACATCGGGAAGCTGCTGACTAAGCAGCTTCAACGCAGTTTCGAGCCTGCGCTTGCCGATGAAACACCACGGTCAAACGACGTCGGAGACGATATCTATTTTTAGTTCGACTGGCTGATCGACTGGCTGATTCATGACGGCCTCTCTCGTTGAGTGAAATGATTCTGAAATTGTTCGCGCAGTGTAGCCTTCAACATCTTGCCCGTCGAGGTTTTCGGAATCGCATCGACGAACACTACCGCGTCCGGCAGCCAGAATTTAGCGAATTGCGGCGCAAGATGCGCACGCAGTTCATCGGCGGTCGCAGTTTGCCCGGTCTTCAACACCACTACCGCCAGCGGTCGTTCATCCCACTTCGGATGCGGCACACCGATGACGGCGGCCTCCTGCACCGCTGGATGCGCCACCAACGCGTTTTCCAAATCTACCGAACTGATCCACTCGCCGCCGGATTTCACCAAATCCTTGATGCGATCCGCGATCTTGACGTAACCGTGCGCATCCATGATGGCGATATCACCGGTGCGAAACCAGCCGTCGTGCGTCCATTTGTCCTGTTCGTCCGGCAATTCATGATACGCGGCGGCCACCCACGGCCCGCGAATCTGCAACTCGCCCATGGATTTGCCGTCCCATGGCGCTTCGCCGCTTTCGGTCATCGTGCGCAACTCCACGAAGGGCGGCGGCACGCCCTGCTTTGCGCGCACCGCGTATTGTGCGTCAGGTGAAAGATCAACCAGCTCGCGCTTGATGAAGTTCACCGCACCCAGCGGCGAGGTTTCCGTCATGCCCCAGCCATGGATGACGCGCAATCCAAACTGATCGAACGCACGGATCATTGATTCCGGCGCCGCCGCACCACCGCACACCATGCGCAGGTCTTTTTGCAGCGTCCAGCGTTTCGGTTCTTTCTGCAAGGCTTGCAGCATGCCCATCCAGATGGTCGGCACGCCTGCCGATAGTGTCACCCTCTCTGATTCGTAAAGATCGAGCAGATTCACCGCATCCAGATGCGGGCCGGGAAAAGCGAGCTTCGCGCCGACCATCGCCGCCGTGAACGGCGTGCCCCAGGCATTGACATGAAACATCGGCACGATCGGGCACAGGGTGTCGCGATTGCTCAAGCCCAGGCAATCCACCGTCGCCGTCGCCAGCGAATGCAGCACAATCGAGCGATGCGTATACACCACGCCTTTGGGCCTGCCGGTGGTGCCGGAGGTGTAACACATGCCTGCGGCGTCGTTTTCATCAATGACGGGTGGCGCAAACGGCGCGGCGCCCGCCAGTAACTTTTCGTAATCTTCATACCCATCGGCAACAGGCTGCCCGCTCAACGGCACCACAAAGATGCGTTCAAACCTGACTTGTGCCTTGAATTTTTCCAGCAGCGGCAGCAACACATCATCCACGATCAAAAAGCGGTCACGCGCGTGATTCGCGATATACGCGATGTCGTCCGGATGCAATCGCAGGTTGAGCGTATGCAGAACGCCGCCCGCGCACGGAATCGCCAGATACGCTTCCAGATGCGCGTAGTGATTCCACATCAGCGTCGCCACCCGGTCGCCCTTTTGCAATCCCAGGCCCTGCAACGCCCCCGCCAGCGCGCGCGTGCGCCGATAAAAATCGCGATAGCGGTGGCGATGCAGCGATTGGTCCGGCAATCGTGAGACGATTTCCGAATCGCCATACAGGCGGCCCGCGCGCTCCAGCACATGCGTGAGCGTCAACGGAAAATTCATCATGGTGCCGTGCATGGTTTTCTCCTCCGTTCAACAACCCGCCATCAGTTTATTCGCAAACCCCCGGGGGTCAGCGCGCACCGAGCGCCCCACTGACACCGACACTTTCGACAGCACGCCGTCGCGATGAATCTGTGCCGTCGCCAATGGTTCGCGAGCGCCCCCCGTCTGTCGCACCACCACTTCGGTTGATGAATCGCCCAGCAGCCGTTCCTCGCCGCTAATAGTGCTGGCCATGGCTTTGGCGTTGCGCGCGATGCAGATGGCCGCCGAGTACGGCGTATTCGCGCTGACAAAATCAAATCGCGCGCCGTCCTTCGTCACGTCCTCCGGCAACGCCGCGCAACCGGCAATCCCCGCCGACACCATCCCCGGCAGCAACCAGCGTTCTTTCATAGCCCTCCCCGATAGCCCATACGAACAACCCTCGAATTTACAGAATCGGCAAAGCGCTTGTTCGCGCTACCCGCACGATCAATAATAGACCATCGAGATCACCAACAGGAGTCGTCATGCGCCGGGGAATCCTTACAGCCATTGCCGCTATTGTCACAATTTTTATCGCTGCCGGATGCGCAGGCAACCGCGAAACGGGCAACGGCCGGCAAAGCACCGTGGAACGTTTGTATGTATTCAACTGCGGAGAATCCACGGTAGCCGACGTCTCGCGCTGGACGCCCGGCGTCAACGAGGGCAAGCCCGGCGCCTTCAGTGCGAACTGCTATCTGATACGTCACAGCAAGGGCTGGATGATGTGGGATTCCGGCATCAACGACAACGTCGCCACCATGCCCAACGGCTTTCAGCGCGGCAAACTGTCGCCGCATTACATACTGCGTAAACCGCTGCGCTTTGCATTGGCGGAAATCGGCGTCGATCCGTCAAAAATCGAGCACGTCGCTTTTTCGCACACGCACGGCGACCATGTCGGCAACGGCAATTTGTTTACCAGCGCCACGCTCTATATTCAGCAAGCGGAATACGACATCGCCTTCGGCGCCGAGGCAGTGAGTAAATGGAATTTTGAAGTCACCAGCTACGACAAGCTGCGCGGCAACAAGACGATCAAGCTCAATGGCGATCACGACGTGTTCGGCGACGGCTCGGTCGTCATCATCGCCACGCCGGGCCACACACCAGGGCATCAATCGCTGCTGGTGCGGTTGCCCAAAACCGGGCCGGTGATACTCTCCGGCGACATGGTGCATTTGCAGGACAACTGGACCCACCGCCGCGCGCCCTCGTTCAACTTTGACGTCGCCGAGAGTCTGAAATCCATGGACAAAGTCGCCGCCCTCATGCAAAAAACCGGCGCGAAGTTATGGATCAATCACGACAAGGCGCAGAGCGATGCCGTGCCGAAAGCGCCGCAATTTGTAGAATGATTTCGATACATAACCATATGTTTTTATTGAATATTTTCACTGGATCACGCATAAAAAAAGCCGGCGCACGCGAGCGTGGCCGGCTTTCATAACCCATCTGAAGCGAATCAGACTCCCTGAATATTGCTCGCCTGTTTTTTGCCTTTGTTGCCGTCCGTGATATCGAACGACACTTTCTGGCCTTCTTTCAGCGACTTGAATCCGGCGGAATTGATCGCGGAGAAGTGCGCGAAGAGATCTTCGCCCCCGCCGTCCGGCGTAATAAACCCAAAACCCTTGGCATCGTTAAACCACTTCACTGTACCTGTTGACATCGTTGTAACCCTTTACGAAATTGAGAAAGAAGTATCGGGGTAATCCCCGCCCGACGTTTACTCACTAGTCGATAATTAAGGCGACAATTGTGGAACTTTCGAGCGGCACGTCGATCAAACTGTTTATGAAAAGAGACGGGCGGACGTTTGATCA
>JAYVQD010000262.1:0-7165 GCA_043777275.1 Nitrosomonadales bacterium | reverse complement strand
GCACCCAGATACGCATCGCGTAATCCTTGGCGCCGAAGATTTGCACGTTGGTGGTGCCGGGGACGCGCTTTAACGCATCGAGCACATTCAGCGTCACGTAATTCGAGGTGAACAGATCGTCGCGGCTGCCGTCGGGCGAGGTGAACGCGATCACTTGCAGGAACGCGGACGAACCCTTCTCGACGGTAACGCCCTGCCGCCGCACCTCTTGCGGCAAACGCGGCTCGGCCTGCTTGACGCGGTTGTTGACGTTGAGCGCCGCTTTGTCGACGTCTGCACCAATCTCAAACGTGACCTGAATTTCAACCACGCCGCTGGCGGCGGACGTCGAGCTCATATAGAGCATGTTCTCGACACCGTTGATCTGGTTTTCCAGCGGCGCGGCGACGGTCTGCTCCAGCACCGCAGCAGACGCGCCGGGATAGACCGCGCGCACCGTCACCACCGGCGGCGCGATTTCGGGATACTGCGCAATCGGCAGCACGCGTATCGCGGCGAGACCCGCGATGACAATGAAGATCGACAACACCGCCGCGAAGATCGGCCGGTCTATGAAAAAGCGTGACATAAGCGTGTTCCCGCGCGGTTATTTTTTGTCGGCGCCGGGTGCGGACTTGGTATTCGCTTTCGCGTCGCCCTTGCCGTCGGGCTTGGCCGGGTCTGCAACCTGCACCGGCGCGCCCGGACCGATTTTCATCACGCCATCGACAATCACGCGCTCACCGGGTTTGAGTCCGCTGTTAATCACCCAGCCGTCGTCGACCCACGCGCCGACTTCAACCGGACGCGCTTCAGCTTTGCTGTCCGCACTCACCACATAAACGAATTTGCCTTTGGGGCTTTCGAGTACCGCGCGTTGCGGCACCACGATCGCATCGGGCCGCAGCGCGCCATCGAGTATCAGACGTACAAACTCACCCGCACGTAAGATGCTGTTTTTATTGCTAAATTCTGCACGCGACTCAGCGGTACCAGTCTGCGTGCTGACGCGCACATCGGTGAAATTCAGCGCACCCACGCCGTCGTACAAACTGCCGTCCGAGAGTTTGACACGCGCCTGAAATTTACGATCGGCGGGCATTTTCAAACGCCCCATCTCGACATCGCGGCGCAATGCCAGATGCTCGCGATCAGACACGCCGAAAATCACATACATCGGATCGGTTTGCGTCACGGTGGTGAGCAACACGTTCGGCCCCGACACCAGCGCGCCTTCGGAAACCGCAGCACGGCTGGCGATGCCGGCAATCGGCGACTCCACCCGCGTGTACGACAGGTTGAGCCGCGCTTCGCTCACGCGCGCGCGTAAACTTTTCACTTCGGCCTCCGCCACCTGCTCGGCAGAAGTGGAATCATCCGATTCTTTCTGGCTGATGGCGCGCGCCTCGAGCACCGGCTTTAACCGCGCCACCTCGCGCCTCGCCTGCGCCAGGCGCACATCCGCCACCGACAAATCGGCCTCCGCTTTGGCGAGCGCTACCTGAAACGGCGCAGGATCAATCGTAAACAGCGATTGCCCTTTCTTCACCGCCGCACCTTCGCGGTAACTGCGTTGCTGCAGAATACCGGTCACACGTGCGCGCACTTCGACCTCACGAAACCCCGCAGTTTGCGCAACGTATTCGTAGCGCACCAGCACATCGCGCGCTTCGGTGGTGATCACCGACACCGATGCCGGCGGAAAACCCCCGTCCGGCGGGCCCCCAGCGGGTTTGTTGCAGCCCGACAAAAGGGCGGACAACATTGCAAGGCACAACAGCGCAGCCTTCTGTTTTTGAGGGCATTTTCTTTGGGGCGTCATGATCGGCAACCTAGACGGAATAGGGACAAGAGTATGCAAACAAATTGTTATGGTTATTTTACATACAGTCATGAATGTATGTAAAGCACATCAGTGGTACACTTAAGCCCTATTGACTGTACGGGTTTTCAGCGCACGACTTCAAACGAGAGCAACCACGTGGCTAGACGTACCAAGAACGAAGCACTCGAAACCCGGCATCGTATTCTCGATGTCGCGGAACGCGTTTTCAGCGAACGCGGCGTCACACGAACTTCCCTGGCGGACATTGCCAAGGCGGCCGGCGTCACACGCGGCGCGGTTTATTGGCATTTCGCCGACAAGGCCGACTTGTTCTGCAATATGTTCGCGCGCGTCACGATGCCGATGGAGTCACCCGTGTGCCATACCGATCATCGCACTGCCGCCGATCCGCTCAATAGCATACGCACCATGATGATCGGCATCTTGCGCTGGACATCGGAAGACCCGCAAGCGCGCCGCGTGTTTCACATTGTTTTCCACAAGTGTGAACACGTCGATGAAATGGAACCGGTATGGCAACGCATCAATGAAATGCGCGCCGGTTGCCTGCAGCAAATCGAGGACGGGCTGCTCGCTGCGGTGAAGAAGGGCCAGTTGCCGCGCACACTGAATGCCAAACAGGCCGCGGTCGGACTGCGCGCGCTGCTGGATGGGCTCATCAGCAACTGGGTGCAGGATCCGGATTCCCACCCTGTGGCGCATGACGCCGGCCTGTTGGTTGATCTATTCCTCAACGCGCTGCACGCCAAAGCACCGCCGGCGCCGCGCGCCATCAAGCGAGGAGCAAGAATCGCCGCTTGAACAGCACGTAAAAAAAATTCATGAGCAACTACCCCTCTGCACCCGCCTTAAGCCGCCCTGAAATCGCCGCGCTGATATTCATGGCCGCCGCGCTGCCGGCGGTCATCAAGCTGCACCTGCTGCCGGCGCTTTTCGCCGGGCTGCTGGTGCATGAACTGGTGCATATGGCTGCACCGCGCGTGTTCGGCGTGAACCATCCGGGTCGCGCCAAGCTGGTGGCGCTGACGCTGCTGCTCACGCTGATTATTCTGGTGATCGGCGGCGCGGTGATAGCCACGGTTTTATTCCTGCGCAGCGACGCGGGCAGCTTGTCGGTGCTGCTGGAGAAAATGGCGGAAATCATCGACAAGGCGCGCGAAACATTGCCCGAATCGATGCGGGACTGGATACCGTTGGACGCGTCAGACTTGAAAGATCAACTCGTCGCGTGGCTCAGATCACACGCCAAAGAGGTGCAATCCGTCGGCGGCCAAGTCGGCCACGGTCTGGTGTATGCACTGATCGGCATGGTGATCGGCGGGCTGGTGTCGCTGCGCGAAGCGCTGCCGGGGCAGGTATCCGGGCCGCTGGCGCGCGCGCTGGCGCAATGCAGCGTGCGGCTCGCGGATTCGTTTCGGCGCGTGGTATTTGCGCAGGTGCGCATCTCTGCACTGAACACTTTTCTTACCGCGATTTACCTGGTGGCCGTGCTGCCGATGTTCGGCGTACATCTGCCGCTGACCAAGACCATGATCCTGATCACCTTTCTGGCGGGATTGCTGCCGGTGATCGGCAATCTGATTTCGAACACTGTGATCGTGGTGATCAGTTTGAGTTTTTCACTGCCTGCTGCCATGGGCTCGCTGGCGTTTCTGGTGATCGTCCACAAGCTCGAATACTTTATCAACGCCCGCATCGTCGGCTCGCAGATACAAGCCTCGGCGTGGGAACTGCTGCTGGCGATGGTGGTGATGGAAGCGACGTTCGGTCTGGCGGGCGTGATCGCGGCGCCGGTGTTTTATGCTTATTTGAAATCGGAACTGACGGGGCGCGGGTGGGTGTAATACCCATTCCATTTTATTAGGGAAATAATTATGACGCCATTTCAACCTTGTGAGAACGGAACATTACTTCACTATTGAAATAGAAATGGAATAGCTACCGCACCACCCACGGTTTGAAGTAATCCGTGCGGTCGGCGGAATACACCACGTAATGTTTCACCTTTTTGTCGTGCAGCACGTGCAGCGTTACGTCGTCGCCTGCTTCGCCGCTGGCCCATAAGCGTTCATAAAATTCGCTCTGCGTGCCGATGGAATGGCCCGCCACGCCGAGCACAATGTCGCCGCGCTTGATGCCTGAACGATCGGCCGGGCCATCGCGCAGGGTGCGGATAACAACCACATGACCTTCGACGTCTTCCGTGTAAATGCCCAGCCACGGGCGCGCGGGGGTCTGCCGCCGTCCGTGGGTAATCAAGTCGTCGAGTATGGGTTTGAGCAAGTTGATGGGAATAAACATGTTGCCGGGGAACGCTACGCCGGACGCCAATGTATCGCTCACCCACAACGACGCAATGCCGAGCAAAGCGCCGTCGTCGCCGAGCAACGCCGCGCCGCTGTGCTCGCCACGCGGCGGCGCGGTGAAAATGGCGTCGTCGATCATGTATTCCCACCAGCCGGTGAAACGGCGGCGCGACGACACGCACGCCGGCGACACGCCGCCCGCATCCGCATGCGCGGCGATGCGCACACTTTGCAGGGCCTTAAGTTTGGACGAATCGCCCAGCTTCAAGGGTTGTTTGGCCGCGCTGGCCTGCGTGCGCAACAAGCCAAAGCCGCTGGCGTGATCGAAGCCCACCACGGTCGCGGGATACACGCCGCCATCCGGCGTCATCGCCAGGATGGAACCCGCTTCAATCACCAGGTAACCCACGGTGAGAATGAGGCCGCTGGAATCAATCACCACACCGGTGCCTTCGCGCTCCGCCCCCAGCGTATCGGCGCTGCGCGCATCGGCTATCGCCTTGATGCTGAGTTTGACGATGCCGTTAGGCAGATCGGTGTTGCGGCCGGCTTGGGTATAGGGCGCATTGACCGCGCGCCAGGTAGACAGCGCCACGCTGAAAAAAGAAGGTGAGGTCAAGGGATTCTCTAAAGGGTAATCAACCGAGCGCTTCGTATCGGACATCCACGATTTCAATTTGCCGCGCACCGGCCGGGGTGCGCAACGACACCGTATCACCCACGCTGTGCTTTATCAACGCGCCCGCGATCGGGGAAATCCAGCTCACATGGCCGCGCGCGGTATCCACCTCGTCGAGACCAACAATGGTGATGGTGTGGTGCTCGCCTGCGTCATCCGTATAGTCCACGGTTGCGCCGAAAAAAATCTGCTCGGTATCACCGCGCGCGGCAGGATCAACCACATCGGAATTGTCGAGACGGCGCGTAAGATAACGAATGCGCCGGTCGATTTCGCGCAGACGCTTCTTGCCGTACAAATAGTCGCCGTTCTCCGAGCGGTCACCGTTGCCCGCCGCCCACGACACCACCTTGACTAGTTCAGGCCGCTCGGCGTTGAGCAATTGCGTCAACTCATTCTTGAGTCGCGCATAACCCTGCGGCGTCATGTAATTTTTGACGCCACGCGGCAACGGCGGCGCTTCGTCGTCATCGTCGTCCTGTGCTGTAACGGGTGCGGCGGCTGATTTCATATGGGTAGTTTATCGAAATTGGCCTGTTTCGTGCAGCCCATCTGAATTAGAATTCCCCACAACACTCAACCTATTACTCACACCCCGCATGCTTGACCAACACCTCGTTTTTGTCGATCTGGAAACCACCGGCGCCACCGCCACCCACGATCGCATCACGGAAATCGGCATTATCGAGGTTAATCGCGGCCAGCTCATCAGCGAATGGTCAACGCTGGTCAATCCGCAGATGAGCATTCCACCAGCGATACAGGCGTTGACCGGCATCAACAACCGGATGGTGGCGAATGCGCCCTTGTTTGAAGATATCCAGCGCGACGTGCTGCAGCGGCTGGAGGGCAAACTGTTTGTCGCGCATAACGCGCGCTTCGATTATGGCTTTCTGAAAAACGAATTCAGCCGCTGCGGCGTCACCTTCACCGCGAACGTGCTGTGTACGGTGAAGCTCTCGCGCAAACTGTATCCGCAGCACGCGCGGCATAATCTCGACACGCTGCTGGAGCGCCACGGTCTCGATTGCGAAGCGCGCCACCGCGCGCTGGGCGATGCCAAAGTGCTGTGGCTGCTGGCGCAACAATGGACGGCGGAGCACGGGCCTGCAGCGGTGCGGGCGGCAGTGGATAAACTGGTCAAAACCCAAACCGTGCCGGTGGGCCTGCCGGACCTGGTGTTCGACAACATTCCGCAAACACCCGGCGTGTATTTCTTTTACGGCGACAACGATGTGGTGCTGTATGTCGGAAAAAGCATCAATATGCGCTCACGCGTGATGGCGCATTTTTCCGGCGATCATCGTGTCAACAAGGATATGCAGATCGCGCGCCAGATCAAGCGCATCGACTGGAAGCAAACCGCCGGTGAACTGGGCGCGCTATTGCTGGAAGCCCGGTTAGTGAAACAGCTCTCGCCGGTCCACAACCGCCAACTGCGCCGCAATTCGCAGTTGTGCGCCTGGTATTGGCGCGACAGTGATATCGACAGCGCGCCCCGCCTTGCCACTGCTGACGACATTGACCCCGCGCGCTTTGGCGAGTTGTACGGCTTGTTCCGTTCGCGTCCCACTGCGCTGGACGCGCTGCGCGAGATCGCCGCCACCCACGGGCTGTGCAACATTCTGCTGGGTCTGGAAAAACGCGACGGGCCATGTTTCGCCCATCAGATCAAACGTTGCCGCGGCGCGTGCATCGGGCTGGAATCGCGCGCCCAACACGCGCTGCGCCTGAAAGACGCCTTGCGCTCGCTGCGCACACTGCCGTGGCCGTTCGGCGGGCGCATCGCCATCCGCGAGCATGCGTCGGACGGCGAGTCCACTGATCTGCATGTGCTGGATCACTGGTGTCACGTGGGCACGATACGTAACGAAAGCAGCGAGGCCGAGTTGCACGACCTTACTGACCATCACGCCGCGCCCGTATTTGACGTCGATACCTATAAGATACTCAAACGCTTTCTCGCCAAACCGCCGCGCGGCACCGACATTATTCGGCTGGCGGCCTGATCGCTAATCCATTGGCCCTTGCCGCTACTGGAACGCCGTTACTGGACCGCCGTTACTGGAAGTTAGGCCCCGACAAAGAATTCGTCACGGCCGCCGCGCGGCGATCAATATGCGCGTGCAGGCTGAAAAGCCATGGCTCCAGCGTCAGCAGCCGCGGTGGCGCGCGCAGCGCGGCGAACGCACTTTGCCCATTGCGCAGCGTCAGCTCGCCGCTTGAATTCTTGATGATCGCCTCACCCGCGTAGGTCTTGCCGTATGATCCTGGCGCGGCATCGCCAACGGGCGTGAATTGCGGCACGACATGCGAAACATCGTGATCCGTTCCGCGCATTTCCATGGTCATTTC
>JAYVQD010000261.1:0-1876 GCA_043777275.1 Nitrosomonadales bacterium | reverse complement strand
TCGACAACGCGCCTTTGCGCATCCTCAAAAACTTTCAACCCGCGCAGGATTGGAAGGTCGAGCAGGGCGATCTGCTCTACCTGCCGCCGCGCTACGCGCACGATGGCGTCGCCGAATCGCCGTGCATGACGCTGTCGGTCGGCTTTCGTACGCCGCGCAAACAGGAACTCGCGGCAGATTTTCTCAACTTTCTACAAGACAACCTGGACCTCGACGGCATGATCGAAGATGCGGGCCTGCCCCTGCAAGCGCATCCGGGAGAGCTGCCCGCTTTCCTGATGGATAAATTCGCCCATGTGCTGAAAAACATCCGTTGGAGCGACGCCGACGTATGGCGTTTTGCCGGCTGTCACCTGACCGAGCCGAAACCGCAAGTAGTTTTTCAACGGCCACGCCGCGCTATGGCGCTCGGCGGCTTTACGCAACGCGTCATGAAGCGGGGTGTACAGCTTGCGTTGCCCACGCGCGCGCTGTTTTCGGGCAACCAGTTTTTTATCAACGGTGAATGTCATGCCATCGAACGCAACCATCGCGGCGCGTTGGTGCGGTTGGCGGACACGCGCGTCACGCCCGCGTTTGCGCCCAGCGCGGCGACCGCGCGGCTGCTGCATGCGTGGTATTGCGCAGGATACATCAATGCCTGAATCAACGCCCGAGGGCAATCCACTCACACGCTACCGGCGCTTTGAAAGCTTCAGGGAATACGAGTCCTTGATTGACGCGATAACGCCCCGCACCGAATCGGTGATTCGGGTGTTTGAACGCGCGCTCCCGCGTAGCTGGAACGAAGGATCACGCATCGAATTGTTACGTCAGTTTCTGCTCAAAAACCGCACCAACAAACTGCTGATCGTTGTGCATAACACGGACAACCTGCCACGCGAATTGCCACGCCTGATTGCGCTGACCGGCCATTTCGGGCACGCGATCAAAATTCGCCAAACGCCCGCCATGGCGCATCATATTTACGACCCCTTCGCCATTTTCGACGCCAGTCACTATTTGCACCGTTTTCATCACGCGCACATGCGCGCAGCAGAAGGCACCCACGATGTGGATGGAGCGCTGCAATTGCTGGATCGTCACGCGGAGTTATGGGAAGTCTCAACCGCCGTGGCACTGGCAAGCGTGAGTGGACTTTAATCAATGGAAAAACAGCACCTTAGGTAGACATTCAGGCGCGATCTGCGGTAGAATCGCGCCCGCTTCAACCCACTGGCTCATGTACAATGGCTATGGGTCAGATGCAGTGGTTGTGATGTAACAGTGTAGCAATGCACTAATTTCCCGGTCGGACTTAAGCCGGCCATTGATTTCACTAATTTTCTACCTTCGAAGGGATTTAAATACCATGAAACATACGCTTATTCTTGCCGCTCTTATGGCCGTTGGCATCACCGCTTGCGGCGACAAACCCGCCCCGGCCCCCGCACCTAAAGTCGAAGCCCCGGCCCCGGCACCGGCACCTGTCGCTGCTCCGGCCGCTGCTCCTGCTCCTGCTGCCGATGCAGCGAAAGACGGCGCTGCTGCTGGTGCCGCTGCTGGTGCCGCTGCTGGCGCAACGGCTGGTGCCGCTACTGGTGCCGCTGCTGGCGCCGCTGCTGCAGATGCAGTCAAGGACGCCCCGAAAGGCGCGATGGACGCCGCCAAAGACAAAATGGGCGACTCGAAAGATAAGGCCATGGAAATCGCCAAAGGCGCCGCTGCTGGTGCCGCTGCTGGTGCGAAAGAGGGTGGCGTTGCTGGTGCCGCTGCTGGTGCGAAAGCAGGCGCAGTGGACGCCATGAAGAAGTAATCGCTCCCCGGCGCTGCTCGTCTGCGTAACTCAGCAGGGCAGCAGCGCCAAAGCACAATAAAGTAAGCGCACGAAAAAAAG
>JAYVQD010000260.1:0-7182 GCA_043777275.1 Nitrosomonadales bacterium | reverse complement strand
TGGTGGTGCATCCGTCGGTGCCCGCGAAATCGTTGAAGGAATTCATCGCGGTGGTGGGCAGCACCAAAGGGCAGTTTCGCGTGGCCTCGGCGGGCATGGGCAGCACGCAACATCTGGCGATCGAACGTTTCAAGCTGGCCACCGGCACGCAGTTGATTCATGTGCCGTACAAAGGCAGCGGCCCGGCGGCGATTGATTTGCTCGGCGGCCACGTTGATGCGAATTTTGATGCGATTGGCGTGGTGTTGCCGTACGTGCGCAGCAGCAAGCTGCGCGCGCTGGGCGTGGGCACCCTGGAGCGCATCCCGCAACTGCCGGAGCTGCGCACCATGCACGAGCAGGGACTCGCCAATTTCGAAAGCGGTTCGTGGTTCGGGGTGTTTGCCCCGGCGGGCACGCCCTCTGCGGTGATTGAGCGCTGGTCTACTGCGCTGCGCGCGTTGCAGGCGCAACCTGAGTTTGCCGAGCGCATCATCGGCCTGGGTGGCCAGCTTGCCAAGCCCAATACGCCGGCGGAATTTACCGCCTACATCGACAAAGAAATCGATCGTTGGGGCAAGATTATCCGCGCGGCGAACGTGCGGGTGGAGTAGGGCGTTATTTTAATAGCCATTTAATCATCTTTCGCGACGCGGAACCCGCGGCTGTAGAGCCGGATAACCGTGGGGCTGCCGACGCGGTAGGCGGCGCGCAGGCCCGCGGGCGCGTCGTCCCACGCGCCGCCGCGCACCGCGCGCAGGGCGCAATCACCCATGGCCCATGCGCGGCTGTCGGCCGGCGCGCCGCTGTAGCTTGCGTTCCAGCAGTCCTGCGTCCACTCGCCCACGTTGCCTAACATGTCGTGCAGACCGAACGCATTGGCGCGATAACTTCCCACCGGGGCGGTGTACGCACTCCGGTCATCGCAATGGGTGGCTGACCAGCCGCTCGCGCCGGGCGCCTGCGCCGCCGTGGTGATATCCGCGCCATTGGCATAGCCGCAGGCTGCCGCGGCATCATCACCCCAATAACGGCTGGTGGTGGTGCCGGCGCGCGCGGCGTATTCCCATTCGGCTTCGCTCAGCAAGCGATAGCGTTTGCCGGTCTTGTGGCCGAGCCATTGCGCATAGGCGCCGGCGTCGTCCCAACTGACGCATACCACGGGGTGCGTGTCGTCCTGCGCATAGCCGGGATTGCGCCAGTGTTTGGTTTTGTCGATCGCAAACGCGGCGCCGGTCCAGATGAAACAGCCGTCATTGCCGCGACCGGTTGCTTCGGCGAACACGCGGTACTGGCCGCGCGTGACCTCAAATTTTCCGGCAGAAAAACTGCGCACAGTGATCACGCGCGGCGGCTGGCTGCGGTGTCGAAATGGCTCGGATAAATTTTCGCGATCTTCCTCGTCTGGTGTAGCGCCCATCACAAACTGTCCCGCTGGAATCAGCGCCATCTCCGGGCAATCCGCGCAGTCTTTGGCCGACACGCTGGCATTCGCGACGGCCAGCACAAGCATCACCAGGACGCACCGCATGGCAGGCGCCCTACGCGCGACGGTCCTCGCAGATACGACAGGCATAATCCACCAGCGCATCCGCCGTGACGCCCACGGCTTTGCCCTGCCGGCGGTTGTATTCTTCCGGTTCGAGTTCGGTGCGGAATGAATCATTCAAGCGGTTAATCATATTGAACAAGCCGCACATCATTGATACTTCAACAATCTCGGCGTCATTGCAATGTTTGCGCAGTTCATTCCACACGCCGTCATCAAACTTGGCGGTGTTCAATGTCATCGCTTCCGACCACGCCATCACGGCTTTTTCCTTGTCGGTAAACAGCGGGCTGGCGAGATAATCTTTCGCTTGCAGCGCGTCGAATTCCGCGTCGGTAAGTCCCAGTGCTTGACCAAGCACTCGATTGTGTTGCGTTCAGTAATTACAATTGTTGATGGTGGAGGTTTTCAGGCACGACAGGTTGCGCAGCCGCACATCCGAGATTGCACCCGCCGTGGGTTGGCGCACGGCGGCTACCAGCGGCAGAAACCAGCGCGCCACCAGCGGGCTGTGCGACAGGATGCGTTGCAGATTGGCGGTGCGGCCGAGTATGATGTTGCTGGCGTCGAACAGGTCTTTGGTGGGGCCGGTGGCCTCACTGTCGGTAATGCCGCGCAGGCGTTGGGTCATGACGAATTTCTCGGATTGTTAACGGTAGCAGGATTATAGCTTTCCACCTCCCGACCGGTGCGCTAAGATCACTGTGGATCAACACCCCTAACAGGCGGTGAGCGATGATTATCCGCGATATACTCAATCTCAAGGGCAGCACCATTTTCAGCGTCGCGCCGGACGAGCGCGTGGCGGATGCGGTGGCGCTGATGGTGAAAAACGACATCGGCTCGCTGGTGGTATTGGCCGGCGGCAAGATGACCGGCATGCTGACTTTCCGCGAGGTATTGAAAGGCCTCGACGCGCGACGCGGCAATCTGGGTGATTTGCCGGTGCGCGATGTGATGGTGAAAGCACCGGTGACTTGCGGCCAGGAGGATACGCTCGACACATTGCGCGAATTGATGACGCATCAGCATGTGCGTTATGTGCCGGTGCTCGAAGGCGGACAGTTGCTGGGCGTGATTTCGTTTCACGACATCGCGAAGGCGGCGATCAAGGAAGCGAGTTTCGAGAATCGGCTGCTCAAAACCTATATCAAGAACTGGCCCGAGTCGGAAGATACGCCCACGACGCGCTAGCGCCGACTCGCCCAAAAATGTCATAATCACGGTCGGTAGTGATGCAATTAGGCGGTACCATGCAGGAGACACGATGCTCGGTTGGTTAAAAGGGGATAAGGTCGATCATCCGCTTGCCAATGCGAGGCACGCGAAGAAGGTGATCGATTCGTTACCTGTCAATGATCCATGGCAGTCGCTGGAAGACGCCAATTATTGGCTGAATTCGATCAACGCAACCCCAGGCTTTAAGCTCGAAAAACGTTTTGAGTTGATTGACGCGCTGGATCTTGCCACGCGCAAGGCGCAGGACACCCTGCTCAACACCTACAACGTGCTGCGCGAGAGCGACAGGATCCAGGAAAAGCGCATCTCCAAAACGGTTAACGAGTTCTGGCAGGCGCTGGGCGCGGGCTATCTTGCGTGTGTGGTTCAGGCGCAGGACGAAAAAAATATCGGCAACGCGTTTAAGCCGCATCTGCCGCTGATCCCGGCGCGTTGTACGCGCGCGCTGCGGCATCAAGTGAAGTGGGTGCTGATGCGTTATGGCCTGGTGCGCCCGGAAATCTGGTCCGAAATCGGGCGCTGTTCCGCGTTCGCGGAGGCGGGCGGCTTCGCCGACAAATTGGTGGAGTTCTACCCGTTGTCAGGACACAGTTCCGTGCGGCAGGAATTCCTGAGCGTAATGATGCTGTGGGCTTCTTCGCCCAGCGGCATGTCGCCGCTGGAACAAGACGTGGCCGAGCGCATCATTGGTCACCTGACGTCCAAATTTCGCTTTGGGTTGAAGCAATGGGATGATTGCGATTACTGTTTTGATCTTGACGGCACGCTGCCGCCGCTGCGCTTGATGCGTTCATCGCCGATATCGGCGGGTACGCGTTTTTTCGACGCCAACGAGGCGCGTCAGGCGGCACAGGCCATGCTCGCGCTGGTGACCAGCACCGGCACCCTGCCGGCGGACATCAACCTGGGCGTTGATGCCGAGCCGGTGATAGCCGGCAAGGTGCTAAAGCACCTGCTGTTTAACTGGGCAAAAGAAATGCCCGCGCGCGCCTCCGAGCGTCGCAGGACGGCAATGACCCTGCACGTGGTGCATGGTTATCACAGTGTGGAGGGTGCGGTGGCGCCGGAGATCAGCGACGGCCTTGATTTTTCGGACACGCTGGCGCACGACACCTGGATCGCCGAGGATGTCAGCGCTGGCGGTTTCGGCGTGATCGTGCCGGCGGGCAAGGGCGAATGGTTAAAGGTGGGCGCCCTGTTGGGTGTGCGCGGCGAAACCGAATCGTCGTGGAGCGTCGGCATTGTCCGGCGTATGAAGAGCGATGAGCACCGGCAATTTCATGTGGGTATACAACTGATCGCCAAGACCGCGCTGCTGGTGCATCTGCGTACCCTTGCCGCGGTGGAGCAGGGTGGCAAGCGCCAGCATGCCATCTTATTGAGTGCGCAGCCGTCGCCGAACGGCAGTTTGCATATCATAGCGCGTCAGGATTTGTTCAGCGGCCGCGACCCGATGGAGGCCATGTACGGCGAGCCCGCTTCGACCGTGATGATGGAACCGGCAGGCATTCTGGAAAGCGGCGAAGATTTCGACTGGCTGCGCTACAAGTTGTCCGAGCCCATTGCCTGACGGTTGTGTTGCACAGTGTTGTAATATTCGGACATGGACTCGCGGCGTTTGACCGCGATTGGAGAGATTACGATGGAATGGCTGGACGGAAGCGACAAAGTGGATCACCCGATGACGGACACCGCGCGAGCGAAAGAGATTATCGCCGCGTTTCCCGCCGACGATGCCATCAAGGCCGCGCAAGCCGCTGTCCAGTGGCTGAATTCCATCAGCCAGACTGAGGCGTTCAAGCCGGCGCGGCGTTACGAATTGATCGACATGATCGATGTGCCGCTGAAGCGTCACAGCCAGGTGCTGCTGGAGCGATACCTCGCACTGAAATCGCACTCGAAGTTTCAGGAAAGCATGCTGTCAAAGACGGCAACCGACTACTGGACGGCGTTGGGCGATGCCTATCTGGTATGCGTGACGCAGATCGAGGCCGACAAGAGCGCTGCCAGCACCTTTCGCAAGACGCTGCCGTCGCTGATTGCGCGGGCGATGCGCACACAAATGCTGCAAATCAAATGGATACTGATGCGTTATGGTTATGTCGGCGACAGTTATTGGCAGACCATCGCCCGCCTTTACAACCATGCGGAGCGCGCAGATTTTCTGGATGAGATCGTGGATATTTACGGCGGCACCCACGGTCGCGGCACGGTACGTCAGGAGTTCCTGCGCGCGTTGATGCTCGGTGTGTCTTCCACCGGCGGGCTTTCGCCCATCAAGCAGAATATCGCCGAGCGCGCGATCGCGCATTTTTCGAATGTGTTCATCTCCGGCGCGCACGCAGGCGCGGGGCTCAATTTTCTGTTCGACCTGAACGACGGGGTTTCCCCTGCCCGCGTGCTGGTTACGCCGCCGGACACCGCGCGCTTGTTCTATTTCGGCGCCGGTGACGCGCTCGACGGCGCGCAGAGAATTATCGATGCGATCAATGAAACGGGCGCGCTGCTGAACGATATCAATTTGGGGCCGGGCGAAAACATCGATCAGATGGCGGATACCCTGCTGCACCTCGCGTTTAACTGGGAAAAAGAGCTGCCGCCGCGTGATTCGGAGCGCCGCCGCGTGTCAGCCAAGTTGAAAGTGACGCATGGTATCGACGGCATTTTGTCGCTGGGTCACGGTGAGTCCAGCGGTGGCGCGGTTGAAACCTGGTCAGTGGAAAACGCCAGCGACGAAGGCTACGGCGCGATTATTACCGACAGCCGCAGCGAATGGCTGCAAGTGGGTGTGCTGATCGGCCTTTGGCCCGAGGGCGCTCAGGCGTGGGGCGCGGGGGTGGTGCGGCGCGTGGAAACCGATGCACGGGGTCAGCGCCGGGTTGGCATACAGGTGCTCACCCGCACCGTGGTGCCTGCCACGATGTGCGTGGTGCCGGTGTCGGGCGCGCGCGGTGCATCGCGCAATGTGATTTTGCTGGATGCCGAGCCGTCGAGCAGCGGCTATATGCTGGCGGTGCTGCGCCCGCAGAGCTTCACGCTGCGCGAGCCCGTCGAAGCCACGCGCAAGGCCGATGGCAAGACGTTTGCCCTGACGCCATCGGGCATGGTCGAATCGGGGCCGGACTACGATCGCGTGCGATTTAAAACGGTGTAGGTATTCTGGTGTGCTGGCGTGCTATGTGTGGCGCAGCACCGACCGCAGTACAGAAGTAAGCCATGCGCCGATATCGCGCACTTCCTCCAGACATACCGAGTGTTGCATCGGGTACTCGTGCCACGCTACTTTGTAACCTGCGTTGACCAGTAAGTCGCGCGATGTTTTCCCCATCGCATAGGGCACGACCGGGTCTTGCGTGCCGTGCGCGATCAACAACGGCGTGGTGGTATTCGCCGCTGTGGCCTCGGCGGTAAAACTGTCGGCGCAAGGCAGATAACACGACAGTGCCATCACCCCGGCGAGCTGTTCGGGATAACGCAAACCGGTGTGCAGGGCGATGGCGCCGCCTTGGGAAAATCCAGCTAACACTATGTTTTTAAATGGTATTTTTCTTTCTGCTTCGCGTGCGATCAAATCCCCGATGTGCGCCTGTGACTGACGCACGCCTTTTTCATCGGCGCGTTTCGCACCGGTTTGCAGGTCGCCCATGGACACGTCATACCACGCGCGCATCACGTGTCCGTTGTTGATGGTCACCGGCATCATCGGCGCGTGCGGAAAAATAAAACGAATCGCAGGCGCGCCGGATAAATCGAGTTCGTTGACGATGGGCACGAAATCATTGCCGTCCGCGCCGAGGCCGTGCATCCAGATCACTGCGGCAGTGGGATTGGGGCCGGTGTCGAGTTCGATGGTTTCCAATAAATCAGGCATGGTGGTTTGTTTGCTATTTTTTGCGCAGAGCGGATTTAGGCCGAAACGCCTTCACCACGCTGTCGTTGGTTTCGATATACGGCCCGCCGATCAAATCGATGCAATACGGCACGGCGGCGAAAATGCCGTTGACAATGGGCTTGCCGGCTTCATCCTTCAGGCCTTCGAGTGTTTCCTTGATGGCCTTGGGTTGTCCCGGCAGATTGATGATCAGCGCTTGTTTTCTAATCACCGCCACCTGCCGCGACAAAATCGCTGTCGGCACGAACTTCAGGCTCACTTGCCGCATTTGTTCGCCGAAGCCCGGCATCTCGCGATCAGCGACCGCGAGCGTGGCTTCCGGCGTCACATCACGCGGCGCGGGGCCGGTGCCGCCGGTGGTAAGCACCAGATGGCAGCCTTCGGTATCCACCAGTTCTTTCAGCGCGGCTTCGATCACCGGCTGCTCGTCGGGAATCAACCGCGTCACCATGCGCCAGGGTGAGGTCAGCGCCTGCGTGAACCAGTCTTTCAATGCCGGTATGCCCTGGTCTTCGTACACGCC
>JAYVQD010000259.1:0-7187 GCA_043777275.1 Nitrosomonadales bacterium | reverse complement strand
AATCATGAAAAAATCCGATGCCCTTGACGTACCTGAGGCCCTGCTTGCCGCCGCGAGCGTGCACAAACCCATGACCCGCTTTGACGTGACCGAACTGGTAGTCGAAGCGCGCCTGAAAAAAGGCCTCTCCTGGGCCAAAATCGCCAAGGCCGTGGGGTCGAGCAAAGAATGGACCACCGCAGCCCTGCTCGGCCAAATGAAAATGACCAAGCCGCAAGCTGAAGCCGCTGGCAAATTGCTGGGCCTGCCGCCGTATGCGATTTTGCTGCTGCAACAAGCGCCGTACAAAGGCTCGCTGCCCACGGCAGTGCCGACCGACCCGCTGATTTATCGCTTTTACGAACTGGTAAGCGTCTACGGCACCACCTTCAAGGAGCTCATACACGAAGAATTCGGCGACGGCATCATGAGCGCCATCGATTTCAAAATGGACATGCAGCGTCAGGCCGATCCGAACGGCGACCGCGTGCAGATCGTGATGAGCGGCAAGTATTTGCAATACAAAACGTATTAGGATGCCACTGCGGTATAGTGTCCCACTGTTCTGAATTCTGATTCGAGGAGATTTTATGGGTGTTCCCATGCGTGTTCGTTTTAGTTTGGTTGCTTCGCTGGCGCTGGCAGTTGTTGCCGTCCCTTCAGGATTCGCGATCGCGCAGTCCATCGCGCTGCCCGGCAAAAAGATGGAAGGCAGCCTGCACCTGCTGCCGGCAACGCTCGAAACCACGCAATGGGGCTGGTTCGACAATGCCGAGAAGCCGGTGCTGCATGTGAAGTCCGGCGACACCATTGTGCTTGAGACGATGATGCACTCGCACAACCAGGTGGTGCCGGGCAAGACCATCGAAGACATCAAAAAAATGCGCACCGATCATCCGGGGCGTGGCCCGCACACCTTGACCGGGCCCATACACGTGGCCGGCGCGCAGCCGGGTGATGTGTTGAAGATCAGGATCAACAAGATTGTGCCGCGCTCGTACGCCACCAACTTCAACGTGCCCGGCATGTTCGGCCAGTTCCCCAAGGAATATCAGGACGGCCAGGTGAAGTTTCTGTACCTCGATTGGGATCGCAAGGTGACGGAGTTTCTGCCGGGTGTGTTGATTCCGTTGAAGCCTTTTCCGGGCACCATCGGCGTCGCGCGCAAAGAACCGGGGCGCTACAGCAGCGTGCCGCCGGGCGAATACGCTGGTAATATGGATATTCGCGATTTGACCGAAGGCACCACGCTGTTTGTGCCGGTGCATGTCGAGGGCGCGCTGCTGTGGACGGGCGACTCGCACGCCGCGCAGGGCAACGGCGAGGTGAACCTCACCGCGCTGGAGACGGCCTATAAAGAAATGAACATCACGGTCGAGGTGCGCAAGGATTTGAAATTTGATTTCCCGCGCATTGAAACGCCGAAGTCGTGGATCACCATGGGCTTTGATGCCGATCTGAACAAGGCGCTGGATTTTGTCAAACAGCAAACGGCGAAGTTTCTGTCCGAGCAGCGCAAGGTGTCGGCGGAACAGGCCGCGGCGCTGATGACCAAGGTATCCGACTGCCGTATCTCGCAGGTGGTCAACATCAAAAAAGGCATCCATTGCCTGAATCCGAAAGACCCGCGCGGTGTCGAGGACATGGAGCGCCCGACCAAAGAGACGGCAAAATATTTTGTCGCGCACGCCAAAAACGCCGATCTGAATCTCGCCATGGACGAAGCCTCGCGCGCGATGATTCGTTTTCTCGAAGAAAAGAAAGGCATCGCGCGGCTGGATGCCTACGGACTGGCCAGCGTGGCGATGGATTGCCGCGTGGGTGACGTGTCCGGCGCCGAGAAAAACGTGCACTGCCTGGTGCCCAAGAGTCTGTGGGTCGCGGCGAAATAATCGCTTTGTTGCCTGCACAGGGCTGCTGCGGCAGCCCTTTTTTGTCGGTGAGCGGGGCCGTGAGCGCGGTGCTGAGGGTGCTGGGTGCGGCGCTGGTATTGTTTGCCGTGGACTCACACGCGCAGGCGCCGTTGCGCGTGGTCACCACCACCACGGATCTGGCCAGTCTGGCCGAGGTGGTCGGCGGTGACCGTGTCAGCGTTTCCCATCTGGTGCCGCCGGGTGTGAACCCCGAGGAATATCAACCGCGTCCGCAGGATTTGAATCGCCTGCGTGAAGCGCGCTTGCTGCTGCGCGTGGGCGCGGACTACGATCTATGGCTCGACAAACTCACCGCGCAGGCGCAGCGCCGTGACTTGCAACGCGGCGGCGCGGCCTACGTGGATTGCTCGTTCGGCATTGCCTTGCTCGACGTGCGCGGTGTTGAAGTGGGGCCGTCCGGCGGTCACGCTCATGGCAGCGGCAACCCGCACTACTGGCTGGATCCCGCGAATGCCGAAATAATAACCGCCGTCATTGCCGAAGCATTGGCGCGCAACGACCCGGTAAACGCAAAATACTACGAGGCCAGACGGCTGGATTTTTTAAAACAATTAGCAACAAAATTACCGGCATGGGAAGCCAAACTCGCGCCGCTGCAGGGCAAGCCGATTCTCGCGTATCACAACAGTTGGGCCTATTTTGCGCGGCGCTTTCGTCTCAATATCGCCGGCACGATCGAACCCAGGCCCGGTGTTCCGCCCACTGCGGCCCATCTGGTTGGATTGTTAAAAACCATTAAAAAACAAAAGGTTATGATAATAGTGCGCCAACCGAACGAGCCTGCAAAAAACACCGATTTCCTTGCCGGCAAGAGTGGTGCAAAAGTGCTGCTGCTGGCGGCGAACGTCGGCGCGGCGCCGCAGGCGCGGGATTATTTCGCGCTGTTCGACTACAACGTCGAAACACTCGCCAACGCGCATGCAACCGTGCGGCGATAGCGCCGATGGCTGACGCACTCAACCTGCTGTGGTTGCCGTTTCTGGTGTCGCTGGTGCTGGTGGGTATCCATACCTACATGGGCTTGCAGGTGCTGGCACGCAACATCATCTTTGTGGATTTGGCGCTGGCGCAGATCGCCGCGCTCGGTGCAACGGTGGGCTTCATGCTGGGGCATCCCGTGAACAGCGCGGGTTCCTACGGCTACTCGTTGCTGTTCACCTGCGGCGCGGCGATGCTGCTGGCGGCCACGCGCCACTGGTCCGGGCGCATTCCGCAAGAGGCGCTGATCGGCGTGATCTACGTGGTTGCCGCCGCTGCCGCATTTCTGCTGGTGGATAAAGCGCCGCAAGGCACTGAGCACATCAAGCAGGTACTCACCGGCAACATACTCACCAGCGGCGCGGACGAACTGCTGTGGGTGATGCCGGTGTATGCCGTCATCGGCGCAGCGTTGTGGGCAGCGCGCGCACGGCTCGCGCATCCGGGCGCGGGCTGGCGCGGCTGGTGTTGGGATTTTTTCTTCTACGCCAGCTTCGGTGTGATCGTCACCAGCTCGGTGGCGCTCGCCGGTGTGCTGCTGGTGTTTTCATTTCTGATTGTGCCTGCGGCCATCGGCGTGCTGTATGCCGAGGGCGTGGGCCGCCAGCTCACCATCGGCTGGGTGGCGGGCATTGTGGCCAGCATTACCGGACTGGCGGCTTCCTACGTATGGGATTTGCCCACCGGCAGCGCCATGGTGTGCGCGTTCGGCGTAGTGCTGGTGCTGGCGGGGCTGGCGTGGCCGGTGCTCAACGGCAGCGGCGATACGGCACGCAAGCTGTTGCGCGCTGCGCGAGCGGGCATTGCCGTTTTGCTGGTGCTGTCAGGTGCGTGGATTGCAATCGCGCCGCGTGCGGATCAGCCGCTGCTGGATAGCGCGGAAGCCGCCGCGCCCGCACTGCGCGCGCGCTATATGAATCCGCGCGAACTCGAAACCTGGCGCGACGCCGACGAATACGCCAAACGCTACGGGCGTCAGGCAGATCAGTTAAATGCGCGTGAAGCGAAAAGCCGCTGGCAGGGCGACGCCTTAACCGAGACGGAAGTGCGCCGCATTTCGTCGTTTCTGAAATCGTATAACGAAATGCGCAAAGGCGAAGAGTTCGTCAAACGCGAAGTACGCTCGCGGGCACGCGAGCGCGCACGCTGGGCCATCGGCGCAATCCTGCTGGCGCTGGCGGCGATGGTGTTTCCGTGGTCGCGGCGGCGTTCCGTCGTTATTTATAAAACCCAATAAAAACAGATAGTTAGAGAATAATCTCCTGGTGATCGACCCTGGCGCCGGTACGGGGTTGTGTTCAATGCATAATAACTTCGCAATTGTGTGATTATTCTCACGTGCAGAATAAGGAAAAAGTCATACAAATCATATATTAACTACGCTTTTCGACGCGAGAATTGCTATCATGCCGCATGACGGATTGATCTGCAGGAATGCCTCATGCCCAAAGTCAATCGCGGTAACCCGAACGCCACTAAAAGTGTAGGCCGGTATCTTGCGGCCCCACTAATCGCGCCACGGTCGTCCCGCCACGAAGTGCCTGCGTCGTTTGTTGCCGCGCCTTCCCGCACGATCGCCTGCGCCGTCGCATTTGCCTTGATTACCGGCGCGACGCCGCTGCGGGCCGGGCCTGCAGGTGAGCAAGTGGTGCAAGGTTTGGCCACGGTCGAGCGCGCCGGTGCCAGCACCGTCATCAATCAGTCTACCGACCGCGCCGCCATCAACTGGCAAAGTTTCAACATCGGGGCAAATGAGTCAGTGCGCTTCTCGCAGCCTTCCGCTTCCAGTATTACGCTGAACCGCGTGCTGGGTCAGAACCCGACTGAAATTCTCGGCTCGCTGTCTGCCAACGGCCAGATATTTTTGTTGAACCCCAACGGCGTGCTGTTTGGGCAGGGCGCGCAAGTCAACGTCGGCGGGCTGGTCGCCTCCACACTGAGCTTGAGCAACGAAGACTTCATGGCCGGGCGCTATCGTTTTGTAAAAGACGGCGCAGCGGGTGCGGTAAGCAACGCCGGCAATATCATCGCCAACGGCGGCTATGTTGCGCTGATCGGCCCGCAGGTAAAAAATCAAGGCACTATCGTCGCAACCAGCGGTAGTGTCGCGCTGGCCGCGGGCGATCAAGTCACGCTCAATCTCAACGGCAACAAACTGATTGGCCTCACGGTAGAGCAGGGCGCGCTTAACGCGCTGGCGGACAATAAGGGCCTGATCAAAGCCGGCGGCGGACAAGTGCTGCTGACCGCGAAAGCGGCGGATCAACTCATCAAATCGGTGGTCAACAACGACGGTATCATCGAAGCCGCGACCTTGAGCAACGTCAATGGCATGATCCGCCTTGAGGCCGACAACATCACCAACAGCGGTAACTTACTTGCGAACGGCGGGGCCGACGGCAGCGCAACGCGAAACGGCGGCAGCATCACGTTAGCTGCGGGCAACGACATCACGCTCGCACCAACCACCATCATCTCCGCCAGCGGCGCGCGCGGCGGCGACATCACGGTGCAGGCTTCAGCGCAACAATCCGGCGGCACGTTACTCGTTGACGGACGTATCGAAGCCATCGGCAGTGACAGTACCGGCGGCACGGTTCAATTGCTGGGCGACCGCGTCGGGCTGATTAACGCGGCGAGCGTCGATGCGTCCGGCAAAACCGGCGGCGGCACGGTGCTGGTAGGCGGCGACTACCAGGGGTTGAATCCCGACGTGCCGAACGCCACGGTGACCTACGCGGGCGCTGACACGCGCATCAAGGCCGATGCGCTCGACACGGGTAACGGCGGCAAAGTCATTCTGTGGGCAGACGACAGTACGCGGTTTCACGGCAACATTTCCGCGCGTGGAGGGGAGAATGGCGGCAACGGCGGCTTCGTGGAAGTCTCCGGAAAGAACTGGCTGGATTTCAGCGGAGCGGTGGATACGTCAGCGGCGCTGGGTGCGGCAGGCATGTTATTGCCGGATCCTACCAATATCACGATTAGCAATGCAGTGACCGCGAGCGGAACCTGCCCCGCGGCAGGCCCGTGTTTTGTGCTGACCGGTAACCCGGCAACCGCAACCTTGAATATCGCGAATCTACTTAGCGCGCTGGCCAACAATAACGTGACCGTCAACACCGCATCCACGGCGGCCGGTGCAGGCAACATTACGGTCGCCAATGCCATTGCGTATGCCGGCGCCACCTCGCGCACGTTGACGCTGACCGCCAACAACAACATCACCTTCGCGGCCGGGGCCAACATCACGTCTGCTGCCAGTGCGCTTAATCTCACGCTGAATGCCACCGCCGGCGCTGGCACTATTACCACGATGCGTAATCTCGGCCTCAATGGCGGCGCGCTGACACTTAACGCTACTGGTGCAGTTACTCAGGTCGGTGTGATCTCAGGGACGGGCACATCGGTTGTTAAACAAGGTGCGGGCACGTTTACGGCGAGTCAAGCCAATACCTACACCGGTACGACCAATATTCAGGCAGGTGCTGTAACCGTTACGGTCGCTGCCGGGTTGGGTACCGTGGCAGGCGGCACCACGGTTGCCAACGGCGCCACGCTTAATTATGGTGCAACCGCGACGTTTAATGCGGAAGCCCTCACGCTTAACACAGGCAGCACACTCACCCGCTCGGCGGGTAACCCGACCATGAACGGCACGATTAACCTGGCCGGAAACAGCACCGTCACAGGCGCTGCGGGAACGCTCGCATTAGGCGGCGTGGTCAGTGGCGCGGGCAATTTGACCAAGGCCGGCGCGGGTACGGTGACCTTGTCGGGCAATAACACCTATACCGGCGCCACCACTGTCAGCGCGGGCACCCTCACCGTCAACAGTGCCAATGCACTGGGCAGCGCGGCCGCGGGCACTACGGTCGACACCGGCGCCATCGTGAACATTGCGAACACCTTTACCGTTGCCGAGTCGCTGACGTTAAACGGCGGCACCTTGTCCCGTGCCGCAGGCAATCCAACCGTTACTGGCAATGTAAACCTGGCGGCAAACAGCATCATCACCGGGCCGTTGGGCACGCTCACGTTGTCTGGCGTGGTCAGTGGCGCCGGCAGTCTCACCAAACAAGGCGCGGGCGTTTTACTCTTGTCCGGCAACAATACCTACACCGGTGCAACCATCATCAATGCCGGAACGTTACGCGTGGCCGGCGGCAACGGCATCGGCGACAGTTCTGCGGTGACTCTAGTGTAGTGCTTCATATTTAACGGAACCATTAGCAATTCGTCGGGTCCAAGTATTATCAGTTTTACTTCGGAGTCGGCGATGCGTGTGGCAAGTGT
>JAYVQD010000258.1:0-1879 GCA_043777275.1 Nitrosomonadales bacterium | reverse complement strand
CGGCAAAGCCGCTTTGTCCAAGCCGCTGAGCATGTAGACGACGGTTCCCGCCAGCGCCACCGGCAGGCCGAACGCGCTGGCGGAGCCGATGGCGTTGCGCATGGGCACCGAGTAATGGGTCATCCACGGCACCGCGAGGGATGCGCCGCCGCAGCCCACCAGGCTTGCGATACCGCCGATGGCACCGCCCATCGCGAACAGTGGCGTTTTGCCCGGCAGTGCGCGCGCAGCCTGCGGTTGGCGCGCACTCAGCATCAGGGTGGCCGCGACGGCCGCGAATGCCAGGAAAAAAATCTTGAGTACGCCGGACGAACAACAGGTGGACAGGACGCCCCCCAGCGCCGCGCCGATGATGAGACCCGGCGCGACCTGGCGCACCAGCCGCCAGTTGACCGCACCGCGCAGATGGTGGGCGCGGATGCTCGACAGCGAGGTAAACACAATGCTGGCAAGCGAGGTGCCCAATGCCAGCGGCATCACCAGTGGCTCAGCAATATGCTGCGCGGCGAACAGCGCGACGAGCGCCGGCACCACGATGAGCCCGCCGCCCATACCCAACAATCCGCCGCACAAGCCCGCTACGCATCCCGCCAAAAGATACAACGCCAGTAGGTCCATTTGCCTCTCCCCCCGCACACGGAAGTGCTTTGCTGCGGCACCAGTGCACCCAAGGCGCCGCGTTGATGCCATGGTGCGGGGAACGCCCTGCCGAATAAATACGTCAGAGGGATTAGGACGAGGTGGCTTGCGATGTCGTTGAAATTAACTAAGTAATTGTTTTTAAACAGTTTTTAGTTTGAAGGCACTAGGTTGCAAGGCCTATGCATTTTGGGTCAGCTGTGAAGAAACGCCGCACCGGTCATCGCCATCAGAAAATCCTTGGTGATTTCCTTGGGGGAATTGATGCCGAGCTGCGCCATATCGCGGTCGATTTCGTCCATCAGCAAACTGACGGCCTGCGTCACGCCGTCGCGACCGGCGCAGGCAGCGGCGCACAGGAACGGGCGACCGATGAAACAAAAATCCGCGCCGAGCGCTAACGCTTTCAACACATCGGTGCCGCGCCGGAAGCCGCTGTCCATGATGACCGTCATGTCTTTGCCCGCAGCTTCGCGTATGCCGGGCAACACGCGCGCCGGCGCTACGGTGCCGTCGAGCTGACGTCCGCCGTGGTTGGAGACCATCACGCCGTTCAAGCCGTGTTCGCGCGCGATGCGCACCGAGTCTTTATCGACCACGCCTTTGATCAGCAGATTGCCTTTCCAGATTTTGCGCATGTGTTCGATGTTTTTCCACGACAGGCGGTCGCGCCGGCCGTAGTCGCGTTTGCCGCCGACGGAAAGCATCGGCACGCGCGGGCCCATGTTTTCAACGTGCGGCATGCCATCGGTCATTAGTGTTCTCAGGAACATGCCGAACAGCCATTGCGGGCGTATGCCGACATCCCACGCGAGCCGCAGCGACGGGCGCAGCGGTGTGCTGTAACCATTGCGCACGTTGTTTTCGCGATTGGCGGGCACCTGCACGTCGACGGTGACGGCGATGGTATCAAAGCCTGCTTTTTCGCAGCGCTCGAACGTCTGGCTGATGCGTTCATTGTCGCCCGGCAAATAGGCCTGAAACATGGTGGTGCGTCCGGCGGCTCTGACATCTTCCATGCGCATCAGCGAGGCGCCGCTCATCATCATCGGAATGTTCGCTTCTTGTGCCACGCTGGCGAGCACGGTGTCGCCGCGATAACACGCGGTGGAGGTGCCGCCCATCGGCGCAAAGCCAAACGGCGCGTTGTAGGTTTTGCCGAACAGCGTGGTTTTCATGCTGCGCGCGGTGGTGTCGATCAGCACTTTGGGCACGAAGCCGACTTCATCGAACACGTTGC
>JAYVQD010000257.1:0-7205 GCA_043777275.1 Nitrosomonadales bacterium | reverse complement strand
GCCGGCGATAGCATCACCATCGGCCCCATGTTGCTGGGCGCGGCCAAGCCGGTACACATCATCACGCCGTCATCGACGGTGCGGCGCATCGTCAACATGACGGCGTTGATTGTGGTGGATGCCGGCGCGCAGCGCGGCGAGCAGAAAAGTCTTTTGTAATTACCGTGGTTACCATTTGTTAAATCAGGAAAGTCATGAGCAAAACCAGAATCGAACACGACACCATGGGTGACATCGAAGTCGCCAACGACAAACTGTGGGGCGCGCAGACCGAGCGCAGCCTGCATCACTTTCATTTTCCCGGCGAGACCATGCCGCACGCGGTGGTGATGGCGCAGGTGATGGTGAAAAAAGCCGCCGCGCTGACCAATATGTCACTCGGCGTGCTCGACAAGAAAAAGGGTGCGGCCATCGTGAAAGCGACTGACGAGGCCCTGGCGGGCAAGCTCGACGCGCATTTTCCGCTGGTGGTGTGGCAGACCGGCTCCGGCACGCAAACCAATATGAACGTGAACGAAGTGCTGGCGAATCGCGCTTCTGAAATTCTCGGTGGTCAACGCGGTATGCAGCGGCTAGTGCATGAGAACGATGATGTGAACAAAGGGCAATCGTCGAACGACACTTTCCCGACGGCGATGCATGTCGGTGCGGTGATCGCGCTGCAAAAAGAGTTGCTACCCGCCGTCAAAAAACTGCGCGACACCCTCAACAAAAAAGCCAATCAATTCATGGGCATCGTGAAAATCGGCCGCACGCATCTGCAGGATGCGACGCCGCTCACGCTGGGTCAGGAATTCTCCGGTTATGTGGCGCAACTCGATCACGGTCTGAAGCACGTGCAGGCTTCGCTGCCGCATCTGTGTGAGCTCGCGCTCGGCGGCACCGCCGTGGGCACCGGCCTGAACGCGCATCCGAAATTTGCCAAGGACGTGGCTGCGCAACTCAAAAAATTAACCGGCCTTCCGTTCGTTACCGCGCCCAATAAATTCGAAGCGCTGGGTTCCTGCGACGGCGTGGTGCATGCGCACGGCGCATTAAAAACGCTGGCCGCGTCGCTGATGAAAATCGCCAACGATATTCGCTGGCTGTCGAGCGGGCCGCGTTGCGGCATCGCCGAGATCATCATTCCCGAAAACGAGCCGGGCAGTTCCATCATGCCGGGCAAGGTCAATCCGACGCAATCGGAATCGATGACCATGGTGTGCTGTCAGGTGTTCGGCAACGATACCGCCATCAATGTGGGCGGCTCGATGGGCAACTTCGAGTTGAATGTATTCCGCCCGATGGTGATCCGCAACTTTCTGCACAGCGCGAGCCTGCTGGCGCATGCGTGTGAAAATTTCGACGAACATTGCGCGCAGGGCATCGAGCCGGATCGTGAGCGCATCGACAAGCTGATGCGTGAATCACTGATGCTGGTGACCGCGCTAAACCCTCATATCGGCTATGCCAACGCAGCGGCGATCGCCAAGAACGCGCACAAAAAAGGGCTGACGCTCAAAGCCTCGGCGATGGCGATGGGACATGTCACCTCCGAGCAGTTTGATAAATGGGTGCGGCCCGAAGACATGGTGGGCATTCAGTTGAAGACGGGCAAAGCCAGGAATTAAGCCGCAGGCGACGCTGCGTATCAGCGCTCTGCCAGCTTGCGCACCGCATGCGGCAGCGCTATCGGCTTTTGCGTTTGCGGATCAACCCACACCGACACGCCATAGCCTTCTGCCGCGATGGCGTTGCCATTGCGCAGCAGGTAGTGCGTGCGCACGCTGCTCACGCCCATGCGGCCCAAATAGACTTCAACCGTGACGGCGCCGGGGTAATGCAGCGGCGCACGAAACGAACACGCCGATGCCGCCAGCACCGGTATCGGCGCGGGCGGCGTCATCGCCAGGCCGAGTGTATGCACCCAGCGCATGCGCGCTTCTTCCATGTAACGGTAGTACTCCGCGTTGTTGACGTGTTGATCGGCATCCATGTCGGCGAAGCGCAACGGCAGTTGGCATTCAAAAACTTTCGGCAGTGCCGTTTCAAGCGCGATGTCGTTTTGTGAAAGCTCAATCATGGGGAGTCTTTAAAATAATGAATAAAAACAAATATTTACGTATTTTTGGCGAACCATCACAGCACGCTGGTCGTACAAAAAAATCCCCCGCGTGCAGCGGGGGACGGATTGCGTTCGAAGCAATCGATAACTACGGACTGCCGCTTACTTAATTTCAAGAATCTTCATCGCCTTGGCGAGGGTATCGACCGAATCCTGATGTTTGCCCGCTTTATGCGAGGCTTCGCCATCGGCGCGGAGCTTCTTCACCTCGGTCATTTGCGCTGCGGATAGCGTCGGATTCTTCGCCAGCGCATCGTCAATTTTTTTCATATCGGCCGGGCAGTGAAACGCCACGGCTGCGCTGCTGGCCAGCGCGAACGCGGTTGCAATCACAATTTGCTTGAGTTTCATGAGTTCTCCTCGGAAGTTTGGGGACTACGTAAACCGCAACAGGCGGCTACCCGCACAGTGTAATCCCGCGCCACCCCCAGCTCAAGTCGCGGGTGTTGCTGTGCGCATGGAACGCAGCGGGTTAAAATCGTGCGAATTCGCGTCATTAAGCGATTCATTTAGTGCCATTTACAGGTGCCTCGTTGATTAGCGCTCCGCTACTACCCTTCGATCCCGCCGCGATCACGGCTTTCTTGCGGCGGCCGCCGCCGCCCGAGGATCCGCTGGATTTGCATCGGGGCGAGATCGTCGAAGGCATGAAGGTGCGTGATGCCGCAGTGCTGGTGCCGATAGTCGCACGGGATGGACAAGTGAACCTGCTGTTTACGCAGCGCACGGAGCATCTGGCCGCGCACGCAGGGCAAATCAGTTTTCCGGGTGGTCGTGTCGAAGCGACGGACGCGAGCCGCGTGGACACCGCGTTGCGTGAGACCGAAGAAGAGATTGGTTTGGCGCGGCGGCATGTCAACGTGCTCGGCGCGTTGCCGGAATATTTTTTGCCCTCCGGTTTTCGCATTACGCCGGTGGTGGGCTGGATCGAAGCGCCGTTCGACACGCAGCCAGACCCCTTCGAGGTGGCGGATATTTTCGAAGCGCCGCTGGAACATTTTCTCGACGTGACGCGTTACCAACGCCATGAATACGATTTCAACGGACGGCATCGTCATTACCTCGCGATTCCCTATGAAGGCCGCTACATTTGGGGTGCCACGGCCGGCATGCTGCTGGTGCTGGCGCGGGTGCTGTCAGCGAGCGCGGCGCGCGCGGCGTCATGAGCAGCGAACGCGTGCCGTCCACCCCGGCGGTGCTGGCATTGCGCGCGGCGAACATTGAATTTACGCCGCATTTCTACCCCTACGAAGAAAAAGGCGGCACGGCGGTGTCGTCGCGCGAGCTGGGCGTGGATGAACACGCCGTGGTCAAAACGCTGGTGATGGCCGACGACAAAGCGTCACCGTTCATCGTGCTGATGCACGGCGACCGGAAAGTATCGACCAAAGCGCTGGCGCGGGTGATCGGCGTCAAGGCCGTCGAACCCTGCACCCCGGAGGCGGCCCAGCGCCATAGCGGCTACCGCGTCGGCGGCACGTCGCCCTTCGGCACGCGCAAAAAGTTGCCGGTGTACGTGGAGCGCTCAGTGCTGACGCTGCCCGCGATCTATATCAACGGTGGCAGCCGCGGTTTTCTGGTGCGTATTGCCCCGGCGTCGCTGGTGCGGCTGCTGGGGGCGCAGCCGGTGGATGTGGCGATTGCGCCGTAGCGGTGTCGCGTGTACTGTGTACTGTGACGGCTGAGCGCTGCCGGTTGAGTGCAACAGGGGGAGCATGCAAAACAACAATGCAAACAGTACCAATAGTACGATGGCGCGACCCACGGTCGCGTTGATACTCGCCGGCGGCGGCGCGCGCGCGGCGTATCAGGTCGGCGTGCTGCGCGCCTTGTCGGAGTTGCTGCCCAAAGATGCGCGCACGCCGTTTCCGATTATCTGCGGCACCTCGGCGGGCTCGATCAACTCCACCATCCTCGCGGTAGACGCAGCGAATTTCCGCCACGCCGTGCGGCGTTTGATTACGGTATGGAAGAATTTTCATGTGCATCATGTGTATCGCGCGGACATGTTCGGCGCCTTTCGCAACAGCGCGCGCTGGATGCTCGCCGCGTTGTCGGGTGGCCGCCTGCGCAATTTGAGCGGCAGCAACCATCCGGTATCGCTGCTCGACAATTCACCGCTGGCGGCATTGCTGAAGAAGTATGTTGATTTCAGTGCTATCCAGCGCAACATCGACGCCGGGGATTTGACCGCGCTCAGTATCACCTGCTCCGGGTATTCCTCCGGCCAGTCGGTGACGTTCTATCAAGGGCATGCGGATCTGCAAAACTGGAGCCGCGCGCGCCGTATCGGCATTGCGATGCCGATAGAGCTCGATCATCTGCTGGCGTCGAGCGCGCTGCCGTTTATTTTTCCACCTACGCGCGTCAATCGCGAGTACTTCGGCGACGGCTCCATGCGCCAGATAGCGCCGGTGAGCCCCGCGCTGCATTTGGGCGCGGATCGTTTGCTGGTGATCGGCGTGGGCCGCCAACTGCAACCGAACGCCGAGCGGATACAAAGCAGTGGGTTCCCCACGCTGGCGCAAATTGCCGGCCATGCGCTGAACAGCATTTTTCTGGACAGCCTTGAAGTCGATCTTGAGCGCCTGCAGCGCATTAACCGCACCATTGAACTGATCCCTGAAGAGGTGCGCGTGAAATCCCACTATCCGCTGCACAAAGTGGAGTTCCGGGTGATTACGCCCAGCGAGGAACTCGAAAAGATCGCCGCCGATTTTTCCAGCGAATTGCCGCGCACCATCCGCATGTTGCTCTCGACCGTGGGCGGCACCCGCCGCAGCGGATCGAACCTGTTGTCGTATCTGCTGTTTGAAAAATCGTATTGCCGCGCACTCATCAAACTCGGCTACAAAGACACCATGGCGCGCAAAGACGATCTGCTGCCGTTTCTCGGCTGGTCAGCGTGATGTCGCATGCAACCAGAAAGCCCTGGTCGGAAGCCTGCGAGCGCAATCGCGAACCGATCCTCGGTGTGCTGCGTGAGGCATTTGCCGCCGCGCGCGATGTGCTCGAAATCGGTTCCGGCACCGGTCAGCATGCGGTGTATTTCGCGCAAGCCCTGCCGCACCTGACGTGGCACGCCAGCGACCGGGCGGAACACCACGCCGGAATCTACGCGTGGATCGCCGAGGCCGCGCTCACCAATCTGCGGTCGCCGCTTGTGTTGGATGTGCGCGAAACACTCTGGCCGGCGCCCGCGGTAGATGCGGTGTTCTCCGCCAACACGCTGCACATCATGGATTGGGAGTCGGTGCAGGCCGCGTTTCGCGGCATCGCGCGCGTGCTGCACGAGGGCGGCACGCTCGTCGTCTACGGTCCGTTTAACGAGGGCGGAAAATTCACCTCGGACAGCAACGCGCGCTTTGATGCGGCGTTGCGTTCACGCGGCACCGGTAGTGGCTTGCGTGATGTTGAAGCAGTGAACGCGTTAGCGCAGGATGGCGGACTTGAACTGGTGCAGGACGTAACCATGCCCGCCAACAATCGAACGCTGGTGTGGCAGCGCATGAGAAACCGCCATGAGCCGCGCTTTCGTCAAGGAGAGTGACGACGATGCCGCTGCGGGTGATCTGCCCGAACGGCCGGTACCCTCGCATCCGAATTACGTCACGGCGCGCGGCCTCGCGCAGTTAAAGGCGCGTGAGCGTGCATTGGCCGCGGCGCACGAACAGTTGAAGTTGGCGGCGCAGGATGATTCTGCCGCGAAACAGAAACGGCGGGAACTGGAACGTGATCTGCGTTATTTTCGCGCGCAACTGGAGCGCGCCGAACGGGTGCCGTCGGCCACAGGCATCGAGCACAGCGTGCGTTTCGGCGCACAGGTGCTTTTCCAGGACAGCGCCGGCGAGCAACATCGCTACCGCATCGTAGGCGATGATGAAGCCGATGCCGCCGCGGGCGATATCAGTTGGGCGTCGCCGTTGGCGCGGGCGTTGATCGGCGCGCGCGTGGGCGATGCTGTGACCTGGCACCGGCCAGCGGGCGCGACCGAGATTGAAATAATCGATATTCGTTATGATCGCGAATAACATGCACGGAACGCACGCAGCGCATGGAACGCACGGGAAGTGCGTTGCTGAACTTTCGCGCCGCGCGCGCGTCACATCTCACTCTTCCACGTAAATCATGAAATTCATCGCATTGCTGATCGCGTTGCTCCTCGAACAGGCGCGCCCCTTGCGTCGCGACAATCTGTTGTACACCGGCTATGCCACGTTTGCGCAAGCCTTGCGGCGGCAGTTCGATGCCGGCGAATACCACCAAGGCGTGGCCGCGTGGGTCATTGCCGTGGCGCCGTTGACCATAGCGGTGTTCGTGACAGAGTGGTTGCTGCATCGTGCGAGCGCGCCGCTCGCGTTGTTGTGGAGCATTGGCGTTTTGTATGTGGCGGTGGGGTTCCGGCAGTTCAGTTATTTTTACAATGAAATCAATAACTTACTGAAGGATGGGAATATCGCCGCGGCGCGTGTGCAATTGGGCCGTTGGCGCAATGAGGACGCCAGCGAACTCACGCCGGGCGAGGTGGCGCGCGTTTCCATCGAATTGGGATTGCTCGGATCGCATCGCAATGTATTTGGCCCCGTGGTGTGGTTTGTCGCGCTTGGGCCCGCAGGCGCGCTTTTGTACCGCGCCGCGTCCGCGTTGGAGGAACACTGGTCAGCGGCAGGCGTGCCTGAATCCGCCGAGTCGGAAGTGTTTGCAAAGTTCGCCGTGCGCGCATTCGAGGTGATTGATTGGGTGCCCGCGCGGCTGACTGCCGTGAGTTTTGCGGTGGTCGGCAACTTTCAGGATGCCGCCGATTGCTGGCGCACACAGGCGCGAACCTGGGCGAATACGGCGGCGGGCATCATCCTCGCCAGTGGCGCCGGTGCGTTGGGCGTGAAGCTCGGCGGGGAATTGCACGAATACGGGCGTGTGCGTTACCGGCCTGAACTGGGCACCGGAGACGATGCCGATGGGGATTATCTGTCGAGCGCGGTCGGGCTGATCTGGCGCGCACTGGTGATGTGGATGGTGCTGATCGGGGTGGTGACGGTGGCGCATTCTTTGGGCTGAGGTTTTTCGGGGTGGGGTATAAAGGATGAAGGATGAAGGATGA
>JAYVQD010000256.1:0-7214 GCA_043777275.1 Nitrosomonadales bacterium | reverse complement strand
TCGATCCCAGCCGTGACCTGAAATTCACCTATCTCGGTTTGCAGATTTTGTATGACCGTTATTTCCTGCACATCGAGGGACAGCGCATCGAACTGCCGCAGGTGTTCTACATGCGCGTGGCGATGGGCCTGGCGTTGAACGAGTCCGAAGGCAGTCGCGAAGCGCGCGCCATCGAGTTCTACAACGTGCTGTCGTCGTTTGATTTCATGAGTTCCACGCCGACGCTATTTAACTCCGGCACGCGACGATCGCAGTTGGCCAGTTGCTATCTCACCACGGTGGCGGACGATCTCGACGGCATCTACGAGGCGATCAAAGAAAACGCCATGCTGCAAAAGTACGCGGGCGGCATCGGCAACGACTGGACGCCGGTACGTGCGCTGGGCGCCTACATCAAGGGCACCAACGGCAAGTCGCAGGGCGTGGTGCCGTTCCTGAAGGTCGTCAATGATACGGCCGTGGCGGTCAACCAGGGCGGCAAACGCAAGGGAGCCGTGTGTTCGTATCTGGAAACCTGGCACCTGGATATCGAAGAGTTTCTCGAGTTGCGCAAAAACACCGGCGACGATCGCCGCCGCACGCACGACATGAACACCTCGAACTGGATTCCCGACCTGTTTATGAAACGGGTGATGGAAGCCGGCGAGTGGACGCTGTTTTCGCCGTCGGATGTGCCGGATCTGCACGATAAATTCGGCATCGCCTTTGAAAAATCCTACGTCGAATATGAAGCCCGCTGTGCGCGTGGCGACATGAAGCTGTACAAGAGAATTCCCGCCGCGCAATTGTGGCGCAAGATGCTCACCATGCTGTTCGAGACCGGGCATCCGTGGATCACCTTCAAAGACCCGTGCAATCTGCGCTCGCCACAGCAGCATACCGGCGTGATTCACAGCTCCAACCTGTGCACCGAGATCACCCTCAACACCGGCCCGGATGAAATCGCCGTGTGCAACTTGGGCTCGGTCAATATGCCGGCGCATCTGGATATGGCGTCGGGGCTGCTCGACATGGAAAAATTAAAGCGCACGGTCGGCACGGCGATGCGCATGCTCGACAACGTGATCGATCTGAATTTCTACTCGGTCAACAAGGCGCGCAACTCCAACTTCAAGCATCGTCCGGTGGGATTAGGCATCATGGGCTTTCAGGATTGCCTGCATATGCTGCGCATACCGTACGGTTCGCAAGCAGCAGTGGCGTTCTCCGACCGCTCGATGGAGCAGGTTTGCTACACCGCCTACCGTGCCTCCACGGATCTCGCCGAAGAGCGCGGCGCGTATTCGACGTTCAAGGGATCGTTGTGGGATCGTGGCATCCTGCCGCAGGACAGCCTGAAATTACTGTCCGATGAACGCGGCGGTTATGTCGAATGCGACGCGTCGTCCACGCTCGATTGGGATAGCCTGCGCAAGCGCATCAAGCAGATAGGCATGCGCAACTCAAACTGCGTTGCCATTGCGCCGACAGCCACCATTGCCAACATCACCGGCCTGTCGCAATGTATCGAGCCGACCTACCAGAATCTGTATGTGAAATCGAACTTGTCCGGCGAATTCACCGTGGTGAACGAGTTCCTCGTGCGTGATCTCAAGCGGCTCAATTTGTGGGACGAGGTGATGATTGCCGATCTCAAATACTTCGACGGTTCGTTGGCAAAAATCGACCGGATTCCACCCGACGTGCGTAACCTCTACGCCACCGCGTTCGAAATTGAGCCTGCATGGCTGGTCGAATGCGCTGCGCGCCGGCAGAAGTGGGTGGATCAGTCGCAGTCATTGAACATTTACATGGCGGGCGCCTCGGGCAAGAAGCTCGATGACACCTACAAACTGGCGTGGTTGCGCGGCCTGAAAACCACGTATTACCTGCGCACGCTGGGCGCGACATCGACGGAGAAATCCACCGGGCGCGCCGGCCAGCTCAACGCGGTGAATTCGGATGGCGGGTCTAACACCCCGGCTACCGATGCCCAGTTTTGCTCTATCGACAATCCTGAATGTGAGTCTTGCCAATAATCTCTCCCGGAACAGAACAACAGAACGACAAGAAATTACGCCAAGGGTTGCAGTAACGGTGCGGCTGGGGTGACACCCATAACGGTTATAAAGTCACTTTGCCGAACCGGATAGTGTCCACCCACAAAGCCAATAAAGGAGACTGAAGATGTTGCAGTTTGAGGATGCAGTGCCTGCAAGTGCAGGGTTGGGGTTACAGCATGTTGTGCCCGATGGCGCGATACCCGTAGTTAATTCGGTGCGCTCTGTGGCGTCGGCAGAGCCGGGCGTGATGACCGATACAGCCAAGCTGCGGCGTGTCAACGTTGCGGACAAGCGCATTATCAATGGCCAGACCGACGTGAATCAGTTGGTGCCGTTCAAGTACAAATGGGCCTGGGAAAAATATCTGTCCGCTTGTGCGAACCACTGGATGCCGCAGGAAATCCAGATGAGCCGCGACATTGAATTGTGGAAAAACCCCAATGGCTTGACCGAGGACGAGCGCCGGCTGGTCAAACGTAATCTCGGCTTCTTTGTCACGGCGGACTCGCTGGCCGCGAACAACATCGTGCTCGGCACGTATCGTCACATCACCGCGCCGGAATGCCGCCAGTATCTGCTGCGCCAGGCCTTTGAAGAAGCGATCCACACGCATGCGTATCAGTACATCGTCGAGAGCCTTGGCCTGAACGAAGGCGAGGTATTCAACGCCTATCACGAGATCGCCTCGATTCGCGCCAAGGACGAGTTCCTGATCCCGTTTATCGATACCCTGACCAATCCCTTGTTTAAAACCGGCACGCCGGAAGCGGATCAGGCGCTGCTCAAAAGCCTGATCGTGTTTGCCTGTCTGATGGAGGGACTATTTTTCTATGTCGGCTTCGCGCAGATTCTTGCCTTGGGCCGTCAGAACAAAATGACCGGAGCGGCCGAACAGTATCAGTACATCCTGCGTGACGAATCGATGCACTGCAATTTCGGTATCGACGTCATCAACACCATCAAGCTCGAAAACCCTCACCTGTGGACGCCGGAGTTTCGTGAAGAAATCCGTGAGCTGTTCCAGAAGGGTGTCGAGCTCGAATATCGTTATGCCGAAGACACCATGCCGCGTGGCGTGCTGGGGTTGAATGCCGCGATGTTCAAGGAATACCTGCGCTTTATCGCGAATCGGCGCGCGCAGCAGATCGGTCTGGATACCCTTTTCGAGGGCGCGACCAATCCGTTCCCGTGGATGGCGGAAATGATCGATTTGAAGAAAGAGAAGAATTTTTTTGAAACCCGCGTCACCGAGTATCAGACAGGCGGAGCACTCAGCTGGGACTAATCCTTTTCACGCTCGCATGCATGCCCGGTCGCGCCAAGCGATATCCGATCCGGCGGCATCATCTCCCGCACCGCGTGCGGCGGGGTGACGCCGCCGGTTTTTTTGTACGGTCCCACTTTACGTTTGTAACTTTGCACTACTGTGTATCGGTGTGAAATGCAGCTAACCAGGAGACTGATCCCGTGGCCTACAGTCTAAAGAACCGGCGCTATCGCAGTCGCAGGGCAGGGTTGCGCACCGTGATGGAGCTGCGTGCGGAGCGCGACTATATGTTGTGGCTGCGATTTGACGATGGCGTCGAAGGCCATGTTTACCTTGGCGACCTGATGACCACCGCAGCCTACGGCGCGCAGGTCGATGAATGCGATTTTTTCAAGGTGGTGGTTGATCCGATTTCCCACGCAGTGATATGGGAAGGCGGGGTGCAGGTAGACCCCGATGTGCTGTATCGCAATCTCGCGAGCAAGGGCGGTGTACCGCTGCATTAAGGCGCGGAAGCGGGCGTAGAATTTAGCGGTGCTGGAGCGATGATTTCCGGGTGCTCCCGGTGCTATTGGCCCGAATCGTACAAGTGATTGGAGGTGGTTATGGCAAAAGCCAAAACGGCAGCGAAGAAAACATCGAAGAAAACATCGAAGAAAAAAGCGGTGCGCAAAGCGCCGGCTCGTAAGAAGAAGCCGGCGGCCAAGTCCAGCAAGTCCCGTAAAGCGGTCAAGAAGCAGGCGTCGCGCAAGTCTGGTGCCAGCCGCGTGGTGAAGAAGCTGGCCAGAAAGGTGGCCAAAAAGGCGGGCAAAAAGGCGGGCAAAAAAAAGCCGGCTAAGAAGCCGGCTATAAGAAAAGCAGCAAAGAAAAAAACAGCTAAACCTGCTGTCCCGCGTCGCAAAGCCTCGAAGCCCGTTACAGCAACTCCAGTGCCCGCGATGCCGAGACCCGTTGCCGTTCCGGGCGCCTGGCCATTTCCTATGGCCAGTAGACCGTAACGACCGCTCTTCAAATTTCCGTGGCTTTCCGTTAGGAGGCTGCGGTTACTCTGGTAGCGGGTGCCCGTGGTCAGCAGGGAGCCAAAGATACCCAATCCGTTTGAGCTGAGCAAGGTACATATTTTTCTTTGGCGAAGCGAAAAAAATAAACATATTTAATACAATAGGTTACGTGACCGAATTCGATTTCGGTCACGGCCGATAGTTAGCGCACGCTTACTTTTGGTGATGATAGGGTTAAGCTAATACGGGGAATTAATGACGATTGACCTGATAGTAGCCGCGTGAAATTTCCACTCGCGTTTGCCGTAAAATTTGGCATGCGGTTGGCGAGTTTGCTATTAGGCGTGGCCGAGTAATTTTAGAATTCCGGGCAGCTCATTTTTTCTGCAACCGCGCCCAGCACGATCCTTGTTTATTTCAACTGCCAACAAAGGTAACGTTAAATGAAAACGCAAAACCCACGCCCATGCAACGCATGGCCGCACGCGTTATCCGCGCTTTGCATCCTGTTGTTGAGTTTCGCCACGCCAGCGGTGAATGCGCAGGCCGACTGCAAGAATCGCGGCGAACTCGACGCGATGTATTGCGATGACAACATGGATCTGGTCGCCGACGCGCCCAAGGATGCGAAGCGTTTCAAGAATCCGTCAACGCTGGTGTTTACCTACACCCCGGTCGAAGACCCGGCGGTTTACGAAAATATATTCAAGCCGTTTACCGATTATCTCGGCAAATGCACGGGAAAACGCGTGGTGTTTTATCAAGTGCAATCCAACGCCGCCGAGATTGAGGCCATGCGATCCGGCCGTTTGCACGTCGGCGGATTTTCGACCGGCCCCACCAACTATGCTGTCAATCTGGCAGGCGCGGTGCCCTTTGCTGTAAAGGGCGGCGAAAAAGAACTGCAAGGCTATAACCTGATACTGATTGTAAAAAAGGACAGTCCGTATCAGAAAATTACTGATCTCAAGGGTAAAAAAATTGCGCATGTGCAACCTTCATCCAACTCGGGCAACCTTGCTCCGCGCGCGCTATTCCCGCCGCTGGGCCTGACGCCCGATCAGGATTACAAGGTGTTGTACTCCGGCAAGCACGACAATTCCATCACCGGCGTATCGACCGGCGACTATGACGCTGCGCCGGTGGCGTCCGACGTGTTCAAGCGCATGGCGGCGCGCGGACAAATCAAGGAAGACGATTTCCGCGTGATCTGGCGCAGCGAGACTTTTCCGACCTCATCGTTTGCCTATGCGCATGATCTGGAGCCGAAGCTGCGCGACACCATGGTCAAATGCTTTTACGACTATCGCTTTCCGCCCGAGATGAAAAAAGCATTCGATGGCGCCGACCGTTTTTTCCCGATTACCTATCTAAAAGATTGGGCGATTGTGCGCAAGGTGGCCGAGGGCAGTGGCGAAAAATTCAACACCGCCGCCTATGAAAACCTGAAGAAAAAAGAAGCCGAAGCACTCGCGGCCAAAGCGAAAGAGGCGCAGAAGAAATAACCGATCCGTTTTTTCAAGCCCGTTCCCGGTATTCACATTGGCGCAAACCGCCCCCGCTGCCGCGCTCGTCATTCGCGGGCTGGTCAAAGCGTATGTGCGCGGCCAGCCCGTGCTCAACGGCATATCGCTCGACATCGCCTCGAATGGCATCACCGCCATAGTCGGGCCGTCGGGCACCGGCAAATCCACGCTTATACGCTGCATCAATCGCCTGGTCGAACCCACCAGCGGCGAGATTATTTTCGAGGGACAAAATATCGTCACGCTTAATCGCCGCGATCTGCGCGCAGCGCGCCGCAAAATCGGCATGGTGTTTCAGGAGTACAACCTCGTCGAGCGGCTCACCGTGATGGAAAACCTGCTGTCCGGCAGACTCGGCTATGTGTCACCGTTCAAGGCATGGCTGCGGCGCTTTCCGGCGGACGACATCAGCGATGCTTATGCCTTGCTGGAAACCGTGGGGTTGGCCGCGCAAGCGCATGCGCGCGCCGATGCGCTCTCCGGCGGGCAGCGTCAGCGCGTGGGTATTGCGCGCGCGTTGATGCAGCGGCCAAAGCTGTTGCTGGCGGATGAGCCCACGTCATCGCTCGATCCCAAAACGTCGGTCGAGATCATGACGCTCATGCGCGACTTGGCCGGTGAGCGCGGCATTCCGGCTATCGTTAACATTCACAACGTCGAATTGGCGCGGCGTTTTGCCACGCGCATTGTCGGGTTATCCGGCGGCGCGGTGGTGTTTGACGGTGCGCCCGCCGTGTTGAGCGACACGCATCTGAAGCAGATTTACGGCGGCGAACGCTGGCTTGATGGCGACGGCTGACCCTCGTCTGGTGCTGCGCCCCGCGAACTGGCCTGCGCGGCTCGCATGGCTGGTGTTCGCCTTGTACTTTGCCTACGCGCTGTCCCACCTGCAACTCACCCCCGCACGCTTTGTCGCCGGGCTGGAGTATGGCTACAAATTTCTCACCAAACTGTTTCCCCCGGACTTCCAGCGATGGGAACTCTTGCTCAAGGGGCTGAAGGAAAGCCTCGAAATCGCGATCCTCGCTTCAGTGCTCGGCCTCATCATCTCACTGCCGGTGAGTTTGCTGGCCGCGCGCAATCTGATGCCCGCATGGGTAACCTGGCCCGCGAGAATGCTGATGGTGGTGTGCCGCTCGTTTCACCCGGTCATCATCGCCATTTTGTTTGTGAAGGCCGTGGGCTTCGGCGCGCTGGCGGGGATACTCGCGCTGACGGTGGCGTCGCTGGGCTTTCTCGGCAAACTGTTTACCGAGGCCATCGAGGAAATATCGCTCAAGCAGGTTGAGGCCGTGCGCGCAACCGGCGCGCCGTTCATGAGCGTGATCGCGTTTGGCGTGGTGCCGCAGGTGTTCTCGCGCTTTATCGGTTTTTCGTC
>JAYVQD010000255.1:0-26996 GCA_043777275.1 Nitrosomonadales bacterium | reverse complement strand
AAGGTGCAAAAAAGAAGCTGATTCCGACCATGCTGCCTGTGTTGGGCGGCACCTATAACTCCAATTTCGGCTGGCGTATCGATCCCTTTAACGGACAGCATTCCTATCACGAAGGGATCGATTTTGCCGGCGGCACGGGCACGCCGATACTCGCGGCAGCAGGGGGGGTGGTCGTCTATGCGGAACACCACGCGGCGTATGGTAATATGGTCGAAATAGACCACGGCAACGAATTGGTTACGCGTTATGCGCACGCGTCAAAGTTGAATGTCAAAGTAGGCGATATGGTTTTGCGCGGCGCGAAAATCGCGGAAGTGGGCAGTACCGGTCGGTCTACCGGAACACACTTGCACTTTGAAGTCCGGCAGCGTGGCGTCCCGGTGAATCCCTCCCAGTTCTTGCAGTTGCCGGGATGAAATAGAATACAAAGTGACGATGTAACGATGTAATTCAGCGCGAGGGGTGGGGATTTCCCCGCCCCTTTTTTATTGGCTCGGGAGTTGGAAGCAGTTCATGGTTACTGGAATTCTCAAAAAAATATTCGGCAGCCGCAATGACCGGTTGCTGAAACAGTATCGCCGCCGCGTGGTGGCGATCAATGCGCTGGAAGCGGCCATCTCCAAACTTTCCGACGAGGCTTTGCGGGGAAAAACCGCTGAATTTCGTGCGCGCATCCATGCGCATCTTGCCAAGCTCGAAGCGGGCGATGGCGCGGCGCGAGGCGCTAAGGCGCTGGAGCAGGCACAGGATCGAGAACGCCGCAAAATTCTCGACGAAATTCTGCCCGAAGCCTTCGCGGTGGTGCGCGAAGCGTCCAAACGCGTGCTCGGCATGCGCCATTTTGATGTGCAAATGCTGGGCGGCATCGCTTTGCACAACGGTAAAATTTCAGAGATGCGCACCGGCGAAGGTAAAACGCTGATGGCAACCTTGCCGGCCTATCTGAATGCGCTGGCAGGGCAGGGCGTGCACATCGTCACGGTGAATGATTACCTCGCCAAACGTGACGCCGAGTGGATGGGAAACATCTATGGATTCCTCGGGCTGACAGTGGGTGTGAACTTGTCGCAGATGGAACACACGCTGAAGCAGCAAGCGTACGCGGCCGACATCACATACGGTACCAACAACGAGTTCGGCTTCGATTATCTGCGCGACAACATGGTGTATCAGAACGCGGAAAAAGTGCAGCGCGTTCTGAGTTACGGCATCGTGGACGAGGTGGATTCGATTCTGATCGACGAGGCGCGCACGCCGCTGATTATTTCAGGGCAGGCCGAGGACACCACGGACCTTTACATCAAGATGAATGCTGTCGTGCCCAAGCTGGTGCGGCAGAAAGAGGAAAAAAGCGAGGGCGATTATTGGGTGGATGAAAAGCAGCATCAGGTCACGATGTCGGAAGACGGTCACCAGCACGCGGAAGAACTGCTGACCAAGGCCGGTATGCTGTCGGAAAACAGCAGTCTGTATGACGCTGCGAATATCAATCTCATGCATCACTTGAATGCGGGGTTGCGCGCACTGACGCTGTATCACAACGAGCAGCAATATGTGGTGCAGAACGGCGAGATCATTATTGTCGATGAATTCACCGGACGCTTGATGCCCGGCCGTCGCTGGTCGGAAGGTTTGCATCAGGCAGTTGAAGCCAAGGAAGGCGTTGAGATTCAGAAAGAAAATCAAACGCTGGCGACGATTACCTTCCAGAATTATTTCCGCATGTACAAAAAGCTCGGCGGCATGACCGGCACGGCCGATACCGAAGCGTACGAGTTCCAGCAGATATACGGGTTGGAAACGGTGATTATCCCGACACACAATCCGATGATCCGCAAGGACATGAACGATCTGGTGTATCAGTCCACGCCGGAAAAATACAAAGCGGTGATCGAGGACATCAAGGATTGTTACACGCGCGGTCAACCGGTACTGGTGGGTACCACGTCGATTGAGAGTTCCGAGTTGCTGGCGGGCATGCTGGAAAAAGAAGGCGTGCCGCATAATGTGCTGAACGCCAAACAGCATGCGCGCGAGGCGGAAATTGTTGCGCAGGCAGGGCGCGCGAAGATCGTGACTATCGCGACCAATATGGCCGGACGCGGTACCGACATCGTGCTCGGCGGCAGCATTCATCGCGAAACCGAAGCGCTGCGCGCGGACACGTCAATCGACGACGCCACGCGGCGCAAGCGGATGGCGGACATGCAGCACGACTGGCAGGTGCTGCATAACCAGGTGGTGGCGTTGGGCGGGGTGCATATTATCGGCACCGAGCGGCATGAGTCGCGCCGCATCGACAATCAGTTGCGCGGCCGCTCGGGACGCCAGGGCGACCCGGGTTCCAGCCGGTTTTACCTGTCGCTTGATGATTCGCTGATGCGCATCTTCGCTGGCGAACGCGTCAAATCGATTATGCAGCGCCTGAAAGTGCCGGAAGGCGAGCCGATTGAAGCGGGCATGATTAACCGCTCGATTGAAAACGCGCAGCGCAAGGTGGAGGCACGCAACTTCGACATCCGCAAACACTTGCTGGAATACGACGACGTTGCCAACGACCAGCGTAAAGTGATCTACCAGCAGCGCAATGAGTTGCTGGATGCGGAAGACATGTCCGAGACCATCACCGCCATGCGCGCCGATGTGGTCAGCGGCTACGTAGCCCAGCATATCCCGGCGGATAGCCAAGAGGAGCAATGGGATGTCGCCGGTTTGGAACGAGCGCTGGATGCGGAACTCACCCTCAAGCTGCCGGTTCAGCAATGGTTAAAGGACGAACCGGGTCTGGAAGAAAACGCGTTGCGTGAGCGTATCGTCGAATCCGCGCACAAAGCCTACAGCGACAAAGTGTCGCAAGTCGATGCGCCAGCCATGCGCCAGTACGAGCGCGGACTGATGCTGCAGAGTATCGATACCCACTGGCGCGAGCATTTGTCGATGCTCGATCATTTGCGTCAGGGCATACACCTGCGCTCGTACGCGCAGAAAAACCCGACGCAGGAATACAAGCGTGAAGCATTCGAGTTGTTCTCGCTGTTGCTGGATACCATCAAGGCCGAAGTCACCAAGACATTGATGATGGTGCGCATACGCAGCGCCGAGGAATTGCAAGCGGTCGAGGAACACGAGGCGCCTCAGAATGTGCAATACCAGCATGCTGATTTCAGTGAGGCCGCCGCGGCGGAAGCGGACCCTGCGCTCGCGACAGCAGATGCGCATGAGCCCAAGGCCCAGCCCTTTACGCGATCAGGAGAAAAGGTCGGGCGCAACGATCCATGCCCGTGCGGATCAGGCAAAAAATATAAGCAGTGTCATGGTAGGCTGACCTGATTTTGGTGTGATCGGAGTCGTCCCATGCCTGTCAATCTGTCCGCTCCCAATCCCGCTGCGCTGCTGCCGGTAGATGGCGTAACGCTGGGTATCGCCGAAGCCAATATCCGCAAACCCGGCCGCAAGGATTTGCTGGTGATGCGCCTGGACGACGGCGCGCGCGTGGCGGGCGTGTTCACGCAGAACCGGTTTTGCGCCGCGCCGGTGGTGGTGGCGCGACAACATCTCTCGACGCTCGACCCGGATCAATCGATGCGCGCGCTGGTGGTCAACACGGGTTGCGCCAACGCGGGTACCGGCCATGAGGGACTCAAGCATGCGCGTGAGACCTGCGCCGCACTGGCGGAACTGTTGGACTGCACCGCGGCGCAAGTGTTGCCGTTTTCAACCGGCGTCATCATGGAGCCGTTGCCGGTGGCGAAAGTCATCGCCGGCCTGCCGCACTGTCTGGCGGATTTGAAGCCCGCGAACTGGGCGCGCGCCGCGCAGGCGATCATGACGACCGACACCGTGCCGAAAGCGGCTTCACGGCAGTTCGAGTTGCTGAAGGGGGGCGGCGCGAAAATTACCGTCACCGGGATCGCCAAGGGTGCGGGCATGATCCACCCGAATATGGCGACCATGCTGGGTTACGTGGCGACGGATGCGCGAGTGAGCTTGCCGTTAGTCAAGCGCGCGGTGGCTTATGCCGCGCAACATTCGTTTAACTGCATTACGGTGGATGGCGATACCTCCACCAATGATTCGTTCATGCTGATCGCCACCGGCAAAGCGGCGATGACTGAAATCACCAGCGCCGACAGTGCGGAGTACGCAGCGTTTCGGGATGCGGTAACGGTTGTTGCAACCGAACTCGCGCAAGCGATCATTCGCGATGGCGAAGGCGCCACCAAATTTATAACGGTGCGTATTGACGGCGGCAAGTCCGAAGACGAATGCCGCAAGGTGGCGTTCGCTATTGCGCATTCGCCGCTGACCAAGACGGCCTTTTTTGCCAGTGACCCCAATCTCGGTCGCATACTCGCGGCGGTGGGTTACGCGGGCATCGATGATCTCGAAGCGGACAAGATCGATCTGTATCTTGATGACGTGCTGGTGGCCAAGAGCGGCGGACGACATGCCGATTATCAGGAAGCCGACGGACAGCGGGTAATGAAGCAGGCGGAGATTACGGTGCGCGTGGTACTGCATCGCGGCAGCGTGTCGACAACCGTGTGGACCTGCGACTTGTCACACGATTATGTCAGTATCAATGCGGACTACCGTAGTTAAACTTGGTAGTTAAAAACCGTTTAAAAACAAATACTTATATTAAATAGACTGATGACGGATGTGAGTAAATTGTTGGCGCGCGCAGAATCGCTGGCGGCGCGTCTGGAAAAACTGTTGCCTTCTGAGGCTGCGCCGACAGACTGGAAAGCGTCTATCGCGTTTCGTTGGCGGAAGCACGCAGGACACAGGGGCGCTGGCGGCCCCGGCGCGCTTCACCCGGTGGGGCAGGTGCATCGCATACAGTTGAAAGACCTGCGCGGCATCGACGATCAAAAAACGCTGGTCGAACAAAACACACGGCAGTTTGTCGAGGGTTATCCCGCCAACAATGTGTTGCTCACCGGCGCGCGCGGCACCGGAAAATCATCGCTCATCAAGGCGCTGCTGACCAAGTATGCGCCGCGCGGATTGCGCTTGATCGAAGTCGAGAAGCAGGATTTGGTCGATCTGCCGGAAATCGTTGACATCATCTGCAACCGCCCCGAACGTTTTGTATTGTATTGCGATGACCTTTCGTTCGAGGCGGACGAGCCGGGCTATAAGGCGCTCAAAGTTATTCTGGATGGGTCGGTCGCTGCCGCCTCCGAGAATTGCCTGATCTATGCGACGTCGAACCGCAGGCACTTGATGCCCGAGTTCATGCAGGAAAATCTCGAATACAAACACGTGGGCGAAGAAATACATCCGGGCGAAACCTCGGAAGAGAAAGTATCGTTGTCGGAACGCTTTGGTTTATGGGTTTCGTTTTATCCGTTCGATCAGGACGAGTATCTGAACATCGTCGCGGTGTGGCTTGCGCATTTCGAGGTGGCCCATGCGCAGTCTCCTGAGGTCCAGCAGGCGGCGTTGCAATGGTCGTTGCAGCGCGGTTCGCGCAGCGGACGCGTGGCATGGCAGTTCGCGCGTGACTGGGCGGGAAAGAAAAGGATGAAGGCGCAAGGCGGCACAAGGGCACACTTGAAGCGAAGCAGGCGCAAGTGAGTTCACCGATGGTGCCTTCCGGTGGCGCTGTTCACAAAACCAAAAGAATTGAAGTCGCGGCGGCGGTTATTCACGATGACGCCGGACGTTTTTTGCTGGCGCAACGTCCGCTCGGCAAGGCGTACGAGGGCTATTGGGAATTCCCTGGTGGCAAGGTTGAACCCGGCGAATCCGCCGCCGCTGCCATGCGGCGCGAGTTGCATGAAGAGCTCGGTATCGACGTTGATCTGGATGACGTTTATCCCTGGCTCACGCGTGACTTCGACTATGCGCATGCCGATGTGCGCCTGCGATTTTTTCGGATCTATCGCTGGCGTGGTGATCTGCACGGTCGCGAGGGGCAACCCTTTGCGTGGCAAGATTTTACGCAATTAAGGATCATGCCATCGGATGCGACGCAACTGAGCGTGTCGCCTATCCTTCCCGCTAACGGGCCGATCTTACGCGCACTGAGTTTGCCGCCGGTCTGTGGAATCACCCATGCGGGCGCGATGGGCGTCGAACCATTCATGGCAAGTCTGCGGCGCGCGTTGGAGTGCGGATTGCAGTTGATTCAGATACGCGAGAAGGAAATGTCTGAGCGTGCGTTGCTCGAATTCGCACGCCAAGTCACGGCGCTCTCGCATCGTTACGGCGCGAAGGTGTTGTTAAACGGCGATCCACAGCGCATGAGTGAAACGGGCGCTGACGGCGTGCATCTGACGGCGGCGCAAATGATGACGCTGACAGCGCGTCCACCATTCGAGTGGGTTGCCGCGTCGTGCCACAACGCGGCAGAGCTCGCGAAAGCCAGTCAGTTGGGATTGGACTTCGCAGTAATGGGGCCTGTGATGCCCACGCTCAGCCACCCCGGCGCGCCCGCTTTGGGTTGGCATGCGTTTACGCAAATCGTTCAGGACACGCCGCTGCCGGTGTATGCGTTAGGCGGCATGCAGCAGGGCCATCTGGAATCGGCACGGCGCGCAGGCGGCCACGGGGTTGCGATGCAGCGCGGCGCGTGGCGCTAATTTAGCGGCGATTCGCCGTTGCCGGAAGGGATTTCTTTTTCCGCGATATCATCGTATTCGTCGTATTCAACCACCGGGATACGATAGCTCTCGCTCGCCCATGCGCCCAAGTCCATCATCTTGCAGTGTTCCGAACAAAAGGGACGCCACGGATTCTCAATGCTCCAGATGACTCTGGTGGCGCACCGCGGACAACTGACCATACGCTGACTCATAGGAGACTGGAGGACAGGGTTACAAATTACAAATTACAAATTACAAAACGTGAGATCAAATTCGACATCGGTTTCCACTGCCTTCGGACGCTGACCGCCTTCGTGGCTGGTGAAGCGGATATTGAGCGCGTACTTGTTGGCGCTGATTTCCGGGACGCATTGATAATTGCGCGACAGTCGTATGCGCAGCATTTGCGCAACCCGCCCCGCCATCATTTGCTGATAGACCCCCTGGTGGGCAACCAGTGTGGTGTTCTTGCCGCTTTCGCGCAGCAATCGCAACTCAATCGCGATAGCCTCGCGTATCGGCTGGAAAGGCGCCAGCCATTGATTGAGATCATGCCGCCGCTGCTCGCTGTTTTGTTGCAGCCAGAAATGGTAGGACGGCAGATCGAATTCACACACGCCGCCCGGTATGCTGGTGCGCTGCTTGATACTCATCAGCCAATCGTTCTCGCGCAGTTCCTGGCCGACTTTGCCGGAAGTCTGGAACAAGCGTGACGACGCCTGATCGATTTTCCACAGAATGTCGTCGAGCGCCGCCTCGGAAATGTCCGGGTTATCGCGCAGCGATTCCAGCGTGTGTTTTTGGCGTCCGAGCTCTTGCAGGAGATCGGATTTGAGGTCAGCGCGGCTGGCGACTTCAAGTATCTCGAATGTCGAAATCAATGCCGCATGATGCTCGATAGGATCGGATTTCGCGAGAAAATACTCAACGCGCTCGTATAGATCTTCAAAGCGCAGCAAAGTGCGCACGCGCTCGCTCAGCGGATACTCGTAACTGATCACAAGGGCGCCCGAACCGTGTCGAATGAGAATGCGGTCAAGTATTCACCAAATTGCGAAAAAAATAAAGGGCAATTAAGGGTTTAGCGCGTTTTCTCATGTAAATCAGGTCGGGTGTTCTTTGGCCAGCGCCAGATAACGCGGGTGCAGTATCGCGACCTGCTGGCGCAACATGTTTTCGTCTCCATCGTTATGCAGAACATCGTCTGCTTGCGCAAGGCGATCCGTTCTCGATAGTTGAGCCGCCATGATGGCGCGCACGGCGGATTCAGCGATGCCGCTGCGGCGCATGGTGCGTTCAATCTGCGTTTGCTCGGAGCAATCGACGACGGCAATTCGTTGCACCACGTCTTGGTAGGCATTCTTCTCCAGGAGCAGGGGCACGACCAACAACACGTAGGACTGCCCGGCGTGAACCACCTGATGACGGGCCTGTGTGCCGATTAAGGGATGCAGTATGGCTTCCAGCCGGCCTTTAGCCTGTGGATACTTGAATACCAGCTCGCGCATTCGTGTGCGATCAAGGCTGCCGTCGGCTGCGATGAATTCCGGGCCAAACGCGCTGGCAATGTCTGCAATAGCCGCGCCCCCCGGTTTGGTGAGCGCGTGTGAAATGTCATCCACGTCCACAACGCCCGCGCCGTAGGCCAGAAACAGGCGTGCCGCACTGGATTTCCCCGAACCGATGCCTCCTGTCAGGCCGACGCAGTAAGGCATGGCGTATCAGAACAGATTGAGATACTGGCGGTTAATAACCTGACCATGAAACAGTGCAATGACCCCTGCGATGGCGAGATAAGGACCAAACGGAATCGGCGTTTCTCGACCGTGGCGAGCGAAAATCATCAGGCCAATGCCGATGACCGCACCGACCAGTGATGACAGCAATATGACCAGCGGCAGCACTTGCCAGCCGAGCCAGGCGCCAATCGCGGCCAGCAGCTTGAAATCACCGTATCCCATGCCTTCCTTGCCGGTAACCAGTTTAAACAACCAGAACACGGACCACAGCGCCAGGTAGCCGGCGGCGACGCCGATGACGGCGGAAGGCAGGTCAACGTGCGCACTGCCGAGATTGACCAGAAGGCCTGCCCATAACAAGGGCAGCGTAATGTCGTCTGGAAGATAGAATGTGTCGAGGTCGATGAACGTCAGGGCAATCACGGCCCACACAAAAACGATGGCGCTCACGCCGGCCAGCGTGGGGCCGAATCGCCACGCCGCATAGCCCGCCAGCGCGCCGGACAGGATTTCAACAAAGGGGTAACGCGGCGATATTCGCGTTTTGCATCCTGCGCATTTGCCACCCAGAACAAGATAGCTGATGACGGGAATGTTTTGCAGTGCGGTAATCGGTTGATTGCAAGCGGGGCAGCGGGAGCGCGGCACCACCAGATTGTAACGTTCGCTGGCGGGGGCTTCTTTGCCGTCCAGCTCGGCGCATTCCACGCGCCACTGGCGCTCCATCATCTTGGGTAGACGATGAATGACGACGTTGAGAAAGCTGCCTACTGCCAATCCCAGCAGGACGGCAGCGCACAAAAAGAAAGTGGGGTCGGAGAACAGATTCACTAGCACTGCTTCACGCACATGAGTACATCACTACCAATCCAAGAATCGCCCAACGACATTCCCGAAAAATTTGCCGGGATTGTCGATGATTGGCGCGGGCTATCTTCGCTAAACAACCGAGCCCAACTTGAAGATCGGCAGGTACATGGCGATAACCATGCCGCCAATCAATGTTCCCAGAACCACCATGATCATGGGTTCCATCAAGCTCGCTAACGCGTCAACGGCGTCATCGACTTCAGCCTCAAAAAAATCCGCGACCTTGGACAGCATGGCGTCGAGAGAACCCGATTCCTCACCGATGGAGACCATCTGGATCACCATGCTCGGGAACACGCCGGTATTCTGCATCGCGGCAGTCAGACTGGAGCCCGTGGCGACTTCGCCCTGAATTTTTTTGGTGGCAACGAAATACTCATGATTGCCCGACGCGCCAGCCACGGATTCCAGGGCTTCCACCAGCGGCACGCCTGCGGCAAACATGGTTGACAGTGTGCGTGTCCATCGCGCAATCGACGACTTTCTGATCAAATCACCGAACACCGGGATACGCAGCGTAACGCGATCCATGATGATCTGCATTTTTTTCGATCGTTTCCACGTATAGAAGAAAAACCATCCGCCAAAGCCGAGCCCGCCGAAAATAGCCCACCAGTACTGGACGAAATATTCCGATATGGCCATCACGACCAAGGTGGGGGCCGGCAGATCAGCGCCGAAGCTGGAGAACACCTGCTTGAACGCCGGGATCACGAAGATCATGATAATCGCGGTAATGACGAACGCGACCACGACGATCGATAGCGGATAAAACAGAGCAGACCTGATCTTGCTCTTGATCGCTAGAATTTTTTCTTTATACGTTGCCAGCCGGTCGAGCAGGCTATCCAGAATACCGGCTTGCTCACCCGCGCCGACCAGGTTGCAGAACAGTGCGTCAAAGTAGAGCGGGTGCTTCTCAAACGCCTGTTTCATGCTGGAGCCGGTCTCAACATCGTTTTTGATGGCCATAACCAGCCGGGCTACGGCTGGATTACCGTGGCCCTTGCCTACGATGTCAAACGATTGCAATAGTGGCACACCGGACTTCATCATGGTTGCAAGCTGTCGTGTAAACAGCGTGACATCCTTGTCGGATACGCTGCCGCCGCTACCCATCCGCTGCTTTTTGACTGAATCAACCCTGATGCCCTGCCGACGCAATGTGGCGTTAACCTGGGCTTCGCCCGTGGCACGCATTTCGCCACGGATGGTCTTTCCGGCTTTGTCTTTGCCGATCCAGTTGAAGTTGAATTCCTGGACTACCGCGCCTTTTCTGGCCGCCGCTGCAGTTGCCATCGAACCCCCTTATTTGCTCAATCTAACCAATGAGTTAGCGCTATCTCTTAATAATGCCTCTGTTGTACTGGTTTGTAAAGGCTATTGGTCTGCATTCGGCTTTGTTTCGGGCAGTTGTTGCGCCTTATCCGGTGGTGTGGCGCGCACTACTTTTACCACCCGATCCTGCGTTTGCACGATTTCGAGCGGGTGGCTCGCGATCCGGATGCTGGTGTTGGGTTCCGGGATATCTTGAAAGTGCTCCAAAAGCAGACCATTCAACGTCTTCGGACCGTCCAGGGGAAACTGGAATCCCAACTTGCGGTTCAAGTCGCGCAATGGCGTGCTGCCTTCAATGAGATAACTGCCGTCGTCCTGCTTCGAGTAGCCGCCCGCTCGCATGGGGGAGTTTGTGGTGAACTCGCCAATAATTTCTTCCAGAATATCTTCCAGCGTCACCAATCCCTGCAACTCGCCATATTCGTCCACGATCAGGCCCAGCCGATCATGGCCTTCCTGGAATTGTTGCAATTGCGTAAACAAGGGCGTACCCGACAGCACGAAAAACGGCGCGCGCGTGAGTTTGCGCAGAGACTCCAGCGTCAGTTCGTCGTGATGCATGAGGTTGAGTGCGTGGCGGATTCTGAGCGTGCCGGAAATTTCGTCCAGATGATCTACATAGGCCAGCACGCGCCGGTGGTGCGACGTCACCAGTTGCTGCGTGATTTCCTCAAGCGGTGCAGCCAAATTAATGGCCTCGATCTGATTGCGCGGCACCATCACGTCATCCACCGTGATGGCTTCCAATTCAAATAAGTTGAGCAGAATCGTGCCGTGTTTCTTCGGCAATATGTTCGATGATTCCAGCACGATGGTGCGAAGCTCCTCCACCGACAACGCCTGCGGGCCGTCCTCCTGCGTCCTGATACCCAGCAAACGCAGCAGAGGTTTGAGGATCGCGTTGGTGGATTTCGCCAGCAAATGAACGAACGGCGCGGTGATTGTGGCCAGCGTGCGCATGGGCCAGGCCACCAGCCGCGCAATGGATTCTGCGTTGTGTTGGCCCAGCCGTTTCGGCACTAACTCACCGATCACGATCGAGGCATAGGTGATAGAGACCACAATCACCGTGGTCGCGGCGATATTGCTGGGTTGTGATTCGAAACCCAGCGATTGAAACCATGCCGACAGCGGCGCGGCAAAAACGGCCTCACCAAAAATACCGTTCAATAAGCCAATGGACGTGATGCCGATCTGGATAGTGGATAGAAACCGCGTCGGGTCCGCGCTCAACTTGATCGCGGCCGCAGCCAGCGCATCCCCGCCGTTGGCCAGGGTTTCCAGCCGAGATCTGCGCGCCGTGAGCAGCGCCACCTCCGACATGGCGAACAGGCCATTGAGCAGAATCAGTGAAATGACAATCAGTACATCCATGGGTTCACCTGTTCAAAACGACGCAAATGGCAAGAGGGCGCAGAGGGGGCACAAAGGACATCTGGTCATTGTATTCGGCGCGCTCATCGGTAACAATCTGCGAATTGAATATCGGGAGCGCAAGATGCTAAACGTGGCAATTTACGGCATGGGCAATTGGGGCTCGCGCCTTATTGAATCGGTGCAGGGCAAGAGCGATAAAATAAAATTCGTGTGCGGCATTACGCGTGATCCGGCGGCGCATCGCGCGAGTGCGGAGCAGTACGGCATTGCACTGACCAGCAGCTACGCCGATGTGCTGCGTGATCCGAAAGTGGATGCGGTATTGATCGCGACGCCACATTCCATGCATTGCCGGCACATTGTTGAAGCCGCGCACGCGGGTAAGCATGTGTTTGCCGAAAAGCCGATCACGCTCACCGCCGCGACCGCACGGCAGGCCGTGGACGCCACCCGGGCCGCTGGTGTGACGCTGGGGTTGGGATTCAATCGCCGTTACGCACCCGCATTCGTCGAGATGAAGCGCCGCCTGCTCGCGGGCGAGATTGGCGACATGCTGCACATTGAGGGCCAGCATTCGGGCCCGTCGGGCTTCAAGTTGAAGCCGAACTACTGGCGCTCAACGCGCGCCGAGTCTCCCGCGGGCAGCATGGCGCCGCGCGGCATCCACACGCTCGATTCGATGATTAACCTTGGCGGTTTGGTGAGCGAAGTGTATGCGCACAGCGCGCGGCGCACGCTGCAGGCGCCGATAGACATGGACGACACCACGTCCATGCTGCTCAAATTCAAGAGCGGCATCACCGGTTATTTTGCGACGATTTTTGTCACCGGCGAATTGTGGCGCGTGCATGCGTTCGGCACCAAAGGCTGGATTGAAATGCGCGGCGACACCGAGTTGGTCACGCGCGGTTTGGATGGCAACCCGGAGCGCATGGTGTTGCCGGTGGTGGACAAAGAGCGCGCCGAACTCGAAGCGTTTGCTGACGCCGTGGCGGCGAAGCAGCCCTACATGGTGCCGCCGGATCAAGCGGTCAACGGCATTGCCGTGATTGAGGCGATTGTCGCGTCAGAAGCGTCGGGAAGCCCTGTGCAAATCAAATAGCAAATAGCCGTTGTCAAACGGCGCTGGCCATCTTGCCGAATGCCTGCGCCACATCCGCGATCAAATCATCAGGGTCTTCAAGCCCGATGTGAAATCGAATCACCGGTGCGCTGGCGTCCCATGCCGTCGCCGTGCGCAGCGGCGCGATGTTGGGTGCGGTGACCAGCGATTCATAGCCGCCCCAGCTTGAGCCGATACCGAAAAGTTTTAGCGCATTCACAAAAGCGGTGAACTGTTTTTTGTTCACCGGATTCAGCACGAACGAGAACAACGACGCCGCGCCTTCAAAATCGCGTTTCCAGATGGCGTGCCCAGGGTCGCTCTCCAACGCGGGATACAACACGCGTTTGACTTCGGCACGCGTTTGCAGCCAGCGTGCGACTTCAAGCGCATTCGCCATCTGCTGCTTCATGCGCACGCCGATGGTGCGAAAGCCGCGCAACGCGAGATAGCAATCGTCCGCGTTGGAACAGTAGCCGTAATCGGCCACCGTGCGGCGCACCGGCAACCAGTATTTTTCGTTGGTGACAATCATGCCGAGCATCACGTCCGAATGGCCGACGATGTATTTAGTGCCCGCGTGGATCGACACATCCACGCCGGAGTCGAACGAGCGATAGAAATAAGGCGTGCCCCAGGTGGTATCGGCCAGCACCGGGATGTTGCGCGCATGCGCCTCGCGCGCGATGGTGGGGATATCCTGCATCTCAAAACTGAGTGAACCGGGTGCTTCGCAGAATATCGCCTTAGTATTTGTTTTTATTAGGTTTTTTATTCCCGCGCCGATGAGCGGATCGTAGTATTCGACTGCCACGCCGAAGCCCTTCAATTGCTTCTCGCAAAAGGTGCGCGTCGGCCCGTAGGCAGAGTCGGTTACCAGCAAATGATCGCCCGCTTTCACAAACGCGCACACTGCGGCAACGATGGCGGCGAGACCCGAACACACGGCGACGGCGTTGTAACCCCCCTCCATTTTCGCCACCGCTTCTTCAAGCGCCCACGTGGTGGGGTTGCCGTGGATGCCATAGCGTGGCGTCTGATAATCGTCGGCCGGGCGTGTGCTGTAGGTTTCGAGATCCGGGAACACGATGGTGGAGGCGCGAAACACCGGCGTGTTGATAGTGCCGTGGTGTTGCGGAGGATTGCGTCCGGCGTGGCCGAGCAAGGTGTCTTTTTTCATGATGTTGAGGGTGTGTGAGCGGAGGGCCGTTTGCGCTATGCTAACGCTCTATCTGTAAAATCCCAAATTCAATTCGTGTTGTTTTATTTCATGGAGATTCCATTGCGCATCGTGCCCCGCCTGTTACGGACTACCGTGTTGTTATGTTGCGTCACGTTCGCTGGCGGCGCGTTGGCAGCGGAGGGCGACAAATCCTTCGAGCCGATGGTCGGGCAATCCGGCCGCGACGTGGTGTGGGTGCCCACGCCGGAGGTGCTGGTCGAAAAAATGCTTGATGTCGCGCGCGTCACACCGAAGGATTATGTGATGGACCTCGGTTCGGGCGATGGCCGCAACATCATTGCGGCCGCCAAGCGTGGTGCACGTGCGCTCGGTGTTGAATTCAACGCCGAGATGGTTGAGTTTTCCAAGCGTGTTGCCGAGAAGGCGGGTGTGGCCGACAAGGCGCAGTTCGTGCAGGGTGATATGTACGAAGCCGATATTTCGCAAGCCACGGTGTTGGCGCTATTCCTGTTGCCCGAAAATCTCAACAAGCTCGCGCCGAAATTTCTGGCGTTAAAACCCGGCTCGCGCATCGTCGCCAACCACTTCGCCGTCAGCGGCTGGGAACCCGATGAATCAGGCCGCGCCGAAGGCGACTGCGGCAGTTGGTGCAACTGGCTGCTCTACATCGTGCCGGCGCAGGCGGACGGTCGCTGGCGCTTGCAGAAAGGCGAGCTCGAATTGGAGCAAAAATTTCAGATGCTCACCGGCACGTTTAATCTGAACGGCGTCAGCACCGCGGTCGAAAACGGACGGCTTCTGGGAGAGCAAATTACTTTTACCCTCGGTGGAAAAGAATACAAAGGCAAGGTCAGTGGCGATGCCATAAGCGGCAGCGACTGGAACGCGACGCGCGTCAAGTAAAAAAGTAAACGGCATCAAACCATGATGAAACGGCTCTGCACCGGTTTTGCAACCCTGATTTTGTCAAGCTGGTGCGCAGCCCAGTCCGCGTACCCGGTGAAACCGATCCGCATCATCTCGCCGTTCGCCGCAGGCGGCGGCAACGACGCTTTTCTGCGTACGCTCGCACCGAAGCTGACTGAAAATCTCAAGCAGCAAATCATCATCGATACCCGCGCGGGGGCGAATGGCATCGTCGGCACGGAACTGGCCGCGCGTGCTGCGCCGGATGGTTACACGCTGGTGCTGATTCCCAGCAACCACACGGTCAACGCCAGCCTGTACGCGAAGTTGCCGTACGATTCGATCAAGGATTTCACGCCGGTTTCACTGGCGGGATCAAGCCCGCTGGTGGTAGCGGTACATCCCTCGCTACCGGTGAAAAGCGTCAAGGCGTTGATCGCGTTCGCGAAAGCGAAGCCCGATGAGTTGACGTATGGCTCGGCAGGCGTGGGCTCGTCGGGGCATCTCGCGGGGGTGCTCTTCGACAGCCTGACTGGCGCGCGCCTGACCCATATTCCGTACAAGGGCATGTCCGTGGCGATTACCGATCTCATCGGCGGGCAGGTTTCGCTGACGTTCGGTACCAGCCTGTCGGTGGTGCCGCAGGTGCGTAGTGGCAGACTGCGCGCATTGGCGACGACGGGGGCGCAGCGCATGCTTGCGTTACCCGATGTCCCGACAGTGGCGGAAACCGGCGTTCTCGGCTATGAAGCGGGGTTGTGGTACGGCTTTGTCGGCCCCGCGCGAATTCCCGCAGAGATTGTGCGCCGGCTCAATACCGAAATCGTTGCGGTACTGGCGCTGCCGGAAATTCGCGAGCGCTTGCTGAGTCAGGGCGTTGAGGCGCGCTCGACGACGCCGGATGAATTCGCGCGGTTGCTGGTGTCCGATATGGCGCGCTGGGCGGTGATCGTGAAGCGTGCCGGCCTGCGCGCTGAGTAATACGTCTAGCTACCGGTGTTGGAGTGAAACACCAGCCCGGCGTGCTCGCGCAGCGCGTGAAAGCGGATGTTCGGCCAATGCTCATGCGCGACTTTAATTTCCGCATCGTAGGCGGCGAGAAACGTGGGCGCTTCTACCGCATCGTAGGCGACGCGATGCGCGTTGGCATCGATGAAGCGTTTCATTTCCTTGGGGTCATCCGCCGTCACCCAGCGCGCGCTGTTGTAGCGCGCGGGGGCCATGCGTGCTTCGCAGCCGTACTCGTGCTTTAAGCGATGCGCCACCACTTCAAATTGCAGTTGCCCGATGGCGCCCAACAGCAGCATGCCGCCCGCCACGGGTTTGAACACCTGAATCGCGCCTTCTTCGCCGAGTTGCGCGAGACCGGTGCGTAACTGCTTGCTGCGCAGCGGGTCGGCGATTTCCACGGTCTGAAAAAGCTCCGGCGCAAAAAACGGCAGGCCGGTGAACTGTAAATCTTCGCCTTCAGTCAGCGTGTCGCCCAGTTGCAATACGCCGTGATTCGGGATGCCGATGATGTCGCCCGCGTAAGCGTCTTCCACCATGTCGCGCCGCTGCGACAAAAACGACACCACGGTGTTGGGACGGAAATCCTTGCCGGTGCGGCAGTTCTTTAATTTCATGCTGCGCTCAAAGTGCCCCGAGCACACGCGAATAAACGCGATGCGGTCGCGGTGGCCGGGGTCCATGTTGGCCTGAATCTTGAACACCACGCCGCTGAATTTCGGTTCCATCGGTTCGACCACGCGCTGAATCGCGCGGCGCGCGCGTGGCGGCGGCGCGAACTGCACCAGCGCGTCCAGCACCTCTTGCACGCCAAAATTATTGATCGCCGAACCAAAAAACAGCGGTGTTTGCTTGCCCGCGAGAAAGGTGTCGCGGTCGAACGTAGGCGACACGCCCTGCACCAGTGACATTTCCTGACGCGCGTGATCGAAGATATCGCCGAAGCGTTCGGCGGCTTGCGGGTTGTCGATGCCTTGAATCGTGTCGTGTCCGCCGACGCGGTCTTCGCCCGCAATGAACACGCGCATGCTGTCGCTCAGCAGATCGAATACGCCCTTGAACTGCTTGCCCATGCCCACCGGCCAGGTGCAGGGCACCACCGGCATGCCCAGTGTACGCTCGATTTCATCCACCAAGTCCATCGGCTCGCGCACCTCGCGATCCATTTTGTTGACGAAAGTAATCACTGGCGTGTTTTGCTGGCGGCACACTTGCAGCAGGCGCAGGGTTTGCGGCTCGATACCGTTGGCGGCGTCGATCACCATCAGCGCGGCGTCCACGGCGGTCAACACGCGATAGGTGTCTTCGGAAAAATCACGGTGACCCGGCGTGTCGAGCAGGTTGATGACGCAATCGCGATACTCCATTTGCATCACCGAACTGGCCACTGAAATGCCGCGCTGCTTTTCGATTTCCATCCAGTCGGAGGTGGCGTAGCGCGACGCTTTGCGCGACTTCACGCTGCCGGCAATATGAATCGCGCCTGCGTAGAGCAACAGCTTTTCGGTGAGCGTGGTTTTGCCCGCGTCCGGGTGCGAAATAATGGCGAAGGTGCGGCGGCGGGCGACTTCTTTGTCGATGCTCATGCGTGGGCCTGTGGGCGGTTTCGTCCCCTCATGGTTTAGACAGGGGAAGCCGCAAAAGGCGCGGATCATACGACATTTGTTATTAAAAAACAATAAGATACGAGTTTTAGGCGAGCCTAGGTCGCACGCAAGTTGAGGGTTTGGTGGTAGACCGGTGCGTTGCTTTATATGTGACTATGATTACATGGAATTATGTATAGTTATAAATCGTCAATAATAGAGAATAAATGCATATAAATGTACTAATTCGTCAAATATAACTATTTAATATATTTATTATAATTCGTCATTAATTACGATATAATGTATTATAATTAATTTATTCGCCATATTTGACTTATTATGAATATATCCATAAACATGGGAAACGAAGCCATCCTCAGCGAGCTGGGCAGCCGGATTGCCGGCGCGCGGCTGAATCTAAACCTGACGCAAATCGAACTTGCCGAGCAGGCGGGTGTATCCAAGCGCACGGTCGAGCGGGCGGAGGCGGGCGGCTCCACGCAATTGTCGAGTTTTATCCGGCTGTGCCGCGCGCTAGGGTTGGTTGAGCGTTTCGATAGTTTGCTTCCCGTGCCGGTGCCCAGCCCGCTCGAACAACTCAAGCTGCAAGGCAAGCGCCGCCGGCGCGCATCGCACAAAGTGTCCGAGCCGCTGCCGGGCAAATGGACATGGAACGATAAACACGGCGCATAGCATAGAGCATGACCACCACCGCGCAGGTAAAGTTGTGGGGCCGCACCATCGGCGCGGTTTCACTCGATGCGGGCAGCGATTGCGCCGCGTTTCAGTACACGCCGGAATTCGCGCGCAGCGGCATCGAGGTTTCTCCCATCACCCTGCCACTGCATGAGCGGGTGTATGTGTTTCCCGATTTGCCGCGCAACACGTTTCATGGCTTGCCGGGCATGCTCGCGGATTCGCTACCCGATAAATTCGGCAATGCACTGATCGACGCGTGGCTCGCCACGCAAGGGCGCGCGCCCGATAGCTTCAATGCCGTCGAGCGGCTGTGCTACACCGGCGCGCGCGGCATCGGCGCGCTGGAGTTCGTGCCGGGCACCGGGCCGATACAACGCGTGACACAAACACTCGAGATCGATGTCCTGGTGCAACTGGCGTCGGACGTACTCCGTCACCGCAACGACTTGCAAGCCTCATTCGCACAGGCTGAAAAAGCCGCAGCGCTAAGGGACATCCTGCGCGTGGGCACCTCCGCGGGCGGCGCGCGCGCGAAGGCGGTGATCGCGTGGAATCGCGACACCAACGAAGTGCGCTCCGGGCAGATCGATGCGGGAGAGGGCTTCGACTACTGGCTGCTGAAATTCGATGGCGTCGCCGGCAACAAAGATAAAGAACTGGATGACCCCGTGGGCTACGGCGCCATCGAATACGCCTACGCGCTGATGGCCAAAGCCGCAGGCATCACCATGAGCGAATGCCGCTTGTTTGAAGAAAACGGGCGGCGGCATTTCATGACGCGGCGTTTTGATCGCCTGCATCTTGGCGAAAAACTGCACATGCAGTCGCTGTGCGCGATGGCGCATTACGACTTCAACGCCGCGGGCGCGTATGCGTATGAGCAGGCGTTCCGCATCATGCGCCAGTTGAAGCTGCCGATGGCGGCGATTGAAGAACAATTCCGGCGCATGGCGTTTAACATCATCGCGCGCAATCAGGACGATCACGTCAAGAACATCGCGTTTCTGATGGACAAAGCAGGCCGCTGGTCGCTTGCGCCCGCGTTTGACATGACCTACAGCTACAACCCCAACGGCGCGTGGACCTCCCTGCACCAGATGACGATGAACGGCAAGCGCGACGGTTTCACCGTGGCGGATTTCAACTCCTGCGGCAAAAGCGCGTTGATGAAACGAGGGCGCGCCGAAACCATCGTCGATGAAGTGCGCGCTGCTGTCGCGGCATGGCCCAGCTATGCCGGGAAGGCGCAGGTCATGGATGCCTGGCGTGAGCAGATACAACGCCATCTGCGGTTGGAATTTGACAGATTAAAATAGACAAAAGTCCGCTTTTTCGTGCATAATAAGTTCCATAATTTATTGTTTAAAAACAAATACTTAAGAATAACTGGAGAATGTAATGTCCTGCAAGAACGCATCGAACGTATTGACCGCCATCGCGCTGCTGGCGATTCCCGCGCAACACGCCGCTGCCGCCCAAACGGGCTGGCCCGACAAACCGATTCGCCTTGTGCTTGGCAGTGCGGCAGGCTCAGGCCCCGACATTATTTCGCGCGTGATGGCCGAGCGCTTGTACGGCGTGTGGGGCCAGCGCGTGGTGGTGGATCCGCGTCCGGGTGTTGCGGGCCTGTTGAGTGCGGACATCGTTACACGTTCGGCGGCGGATGGTTACACCTGGATGATGCTCACCTCGCAACTGCTGGTGGCAACCAACGCGTATTCCAATCACAAGGTCAATCTGGCCAAAGACTTTGCATCGATCAGCCTGATCGGCAGCGTGCCGTTCGTGCTGGTGGTGAATCCGCAGGTACCGGCCAAAACCATCGGCGAGTTGATTGATCTCGCAAAAAAATCCTCGCCCAATTTGCGTTATGGCTCGGCGGGCACCGGCGCGTCGGAACACCTGTGCGGCGTGTTGTTCAATCGCATGACCAACACCAGCATGCTGCACGTGCCGTACAAGGGCGTGGGGCAGGCGGTGGCCGACACCGTGGCGCGCGAAGTGCATATGACCTATGGCGTGTTGACGGCGGTGATGTCGATGGTGCAGGCCGGGCGCGTGCGCGCACTGGGTGTTACCACCCGCAAGCGCGCTGCACTGCTGCCCGACGTGCCGACGATTGCCGAAACCGTGCCGGGCTACGAGAATTTCGGCTGGTACAGCATCGTCGCGCCCACTGGCACGCCGCAGGATATTCTCGCTAAAGTGAACGCCGAAGTGGTCAAGGCCATCAAAGACCCCGTCATGAGCGATCAGCTTAAAGGTCTCGGCATCGACGTCGCGGGCACCTCGCGCGCCGAACTCGACGCTTTCCGCGCCGATCAGACCAAGCGCATCAGCGAACTGGTCAAAGCTGCGGGCGTGGATATCAAATAGCCGGCCGCATCACGTGGTCACGCCATCAAGTCTCAGGGCTTCATGATGAGCTTACCCATCACCTGCCCTGATTCAAACACGCGATGCGCGCGCGCGGCTTCGGCGAGCGGAATACGCTCATAAATCGGTACGCGGATTTTGCCTTCGCTCAACAGGCGCAGCAGATCGTGCGTGCATTTCGCGCGTAGTTCAGGCCAATCATCCAGTGTGTGCATGGTGAAGTAGCGAAACGCGCCGCTGCGCCACGGCTTTTTGTGTATGGCGTCGTGGATGTTGCCGCTGGCCGGGCCTTCGAGCCGACCGTAAAGCAGCAGCATGCCGAAGGGTTCGAGCGCATCGAACAGCGCCGTCATGTGCGGGCCGCCGGCGCAATCCACAATCAAATCGACGCCGCGGCCATTGGTGAGTTTCAGCGTTTGCTCAACCACATTGCCTTGCTTGCGGTCGATCACTTCGTCGGCGCCCTGCGCGCGCACGAACGCAGCACGCTCAGCCGAACTCACCACGCCGATCACGCGCTTGCCATAGTTGCCAGAGGCCCTGGCCAACTGCACCAGCGCCGTGCCCACGCCGCCCGCCGCCGCGATCACCAGCACCGAACCATATTGGAACCCTTTGAGCGCGGAATTGAGCAGGTGCCACGCCACCTGATAATTAGCGAGTCCCGCCACCTGATCCAAATCGACGCCATCGGGCACAGCGTAAATCCGGTTCTCCGGCGCGGCGATGTACTCGGCATAACAGTTGGCGCGCTCCTTGAATTCGCGCGCGCAAACAAACACCTTTTGCCCCGCGCGCAGTTGCGTGCAGCCGCTGCCGGCCTCGACCACGGTGCCGCTCATCTCGATGCCCGGTGTCAGCGGCAGCGGTGGCATCCATGCGTACACGCCCTGGCGTACATAAATTTCCGGCATACACACGCCGATGGCGTGCGCCTTCACCAGCACTTCGCCGGGGCCGGGCTTGGGTGTGGGCAGATCGACGTATTTCAAAACGTCCGGCCCGCCGGTCTCCGACATTTGAATGGCTTTCATCGGCGTAATCAACGGTCGCCGAGTTCAAAGCGCACCGCGATGGCGGCGCTGGCAATCACGGCCATGTCGTGACTGCCTTCTTCCGGCACGTTCAGGCCGCCTTTGACCACCTTTACCGTGACCTGCCCGTGCGGCAAACTCGCCTTCACCGCCGCCGCATCGACCTTGCCCGGCTCCTGCACGCCAATGGTGACTTCGACTTGCATCTCTTTTGAATTAAGACCGAGCGAGCGGATAAACGCCAGCGACGAGTGATGCAACGCATCCTGCACCGCGCGCAGCGCAGCTTTGGTGTAATCGCCGCCGTGCAGATCGTTGCCGGCGCCCATTTCGAGAATAAATCTTTTCAGCGGCATGTCGGGTCTCCTAATACGCTCAGTTGACATCAAGGCGGACAATCGCTGCCGCATGCGCGAGTACGGTGGAGCCGGTGCCCGCGTCGTTAAAAATCTCCAGCCCGCCTTCAAATACTTTCACCGTGCCGGTGCCGTGCGGCAGCACTTTCAGCACCTCGGCTTTATCCACCCGCTCAGGCTTGGGCACGCCGATCAGCACCTCGACTACCATTGAGTCTGTCGCCTTGCCCAATGCGTCGGCGATGTTGAGCGAGTTGTGCCACAGCGCATCACGCAGTGCGCGCACCGCCGCCTTGGTGTAATCCGCGCCGCGAATATCCGTGCCCATGCCGATTTCTATCGCCATGCGTTTCATGGTCATAGGTTTTACCCCCTGTGTTGGATGGAGTGCATTTTAGATTGTTTAGTCACGCGCAAGCGTCGCGTTCCATTCACGCGACGCTCGCCCTTTGGCCACGCCCGCCATGGTGTTGCCGTTGATGCGCCCGGCGTAAGCGACGTTATTCACGGTAAAACGGATTTCTTCTCCGCGCAGCCGGCCGTTTTCAATAGACACGGCCACGTTGTCGATCTGATAGGTGCCGGTCAGTTTTTGATAATGCTGCTCCAGGTGCAGCCATTCGCCCTCCGCAAGCCGCCACGTGCCGACCGCCTGCGCCGGCACCACATACAGCACCGCGATGCACCAACTGTTGCACGGCGTGGTGCGCACGGTTTCGTCCGGCTCCCAACCGCCGCCGATTTCATAGGTGTTCGACACGATGCGCGTGCCCGGTTTCAGTTTCAGAAACTTCGGCGCCAGCGTGGCAAGATGATTGGGCAGCAAAAACAGCGGCAGCACCGTGGCCTGCGAGATATCCGCCTCGAACATGTCGCCCTGCGAGAACGTGGCGCGGTCTGCAACTCCCGCTGCGGCTGCGGCACGCTGCGACAGCGCCACGAGGTCGGGATTGAACTCCACGCCATGCGCTCGCGCGCCGCGCCTGGCCGCGGCGATCACCATGCGCCCATCGCCGGAGCCCAGATCGATCACATAATCGCCGGGTGTGACCTGGGCCATGTTGAGCATTTGTTCAAGCGTGATATCCGGCGTGGGTATCCACACCACGTCCTTGCCCGGCTGGCCGGCGATGGGCGTATAGGTTTCCGGCGTTGTCTGCGCGAACGCGATACTCACTGCAAGCAACAGACAAAACCACGCGCAACGCCCGGCGCCCAAGACCGTTCTCCCTTGCGATGGCTAGTTCAGCGCCGGCATCACTTCTTTGGCAAACCGTTCCATCGAGCGCAGCACGCGCTTCTGATCCATGTCGCCGAACCAGAAGCTGCAATTGAAATGCGAAATGCCCATTACCGATTGCAGCTTTTTAATCTGGCGCGTGCAGGTTTCCGGCGAGCCGACGATGAGATAACGCTCGATCAGATCATCCACACTCGGCTCGGATTTCGGCATCACCGGTATGGCCTTGCCGTTCACCACCTGCTCGTAGTGATTTCGCAGGCTCAGCGTTACGCGCATGTTCCACAGCGCGTGCTCGACCGCATCGCGCGCATCCGCATCGCTCTCGGCGACATACACCGCGCGCTGCACGCCCACGCGCGGCGTGCGCGGCGGCTGCACCTTGGCGACCACTTCTTCGAACATCTTGCCGAACGCGGCCAGGTGGTCAACCGTCACGCCGAAGCCGCCGGTGAGCACATCAAAGCCGCGACGCACCGCGGCTTCTAGCGCATACGGGCTTTGCGCCACGATCCAGATCGGCGGATGCGGCGTTTGCAGCGGCTGCGGAAACACCACGGTGTCGGGCACCTGGTAGTGTTTGCCGTCGTAGCTGAACGCTTTGCCCTTGAACGCGGCGAGGATGATGTCGAGTGATTCATCCCAGCGATTCTTGGCGGCGTCGAGTTCAAGGCCGAAGCGCTCGAATTCGTAATTTTGATAACCGCGACCGAAGCCGATATCAAGCCGCCCGCCGGAGAGCAGATCGAGCGTGGCGATTTCTTCGGCGACGATCAGCGGATGATGCAGCGGTATCACGATAACGGCGGTGCCCACGCGCAGTGTGGTGGTTTTTGCCGCGATGTGCGTGGCGAACTGCGCGGGGCGCGACAGATAGCCGTAGGTCGAAAAGTGATGTTCGCCCAGCCACACGTTGCGAAAGCCGAGCGTCTCGGCGGCTTGCGCCTGCTCTACGCCGCGCGAATAAATCTCCTGCGACGGACGCGCCGACGGCGATTGCATGAGCAGAAACGTGCCGATATCCATAATGATCCTTGAAGAGACGATTGATTGTAAGTATTTGTTTTTATTGATTTTTTTAAACTATTCCGGCTTGATTCCGGCAGACTTGATAACCCGTGTCCACTTGTCGAGTTCGCTTTGCAAGTAAGGGCCCATCTCAGCGGGCGTCATATCGAACGATACCGCACCCATCGAGGTGAGCCGTTGCTTGACCGTAGCGGTTTGTTTGATCTGCTTCACCGCATCATGCAGCGTGGCCACCACTGCGGGCGGCGTTTTTGCAGGCGCGGTCAGCAAATAAAACAGCAAGCCTTCATAGCCGGGCAAGCCACTCTCGGCCACCGTCGGCACGTCGGGCAGGTTCGGCACCCGCTGCGCAGTCGCCACCGCCATCGCGCGCAATTTGCCCGATTGAATGTGCGGCAGCGCCGCCACCACATGACTAAACGCAAACGGCACATGGCCGCCCAGCAGCGCCACCAGCGAAGGCGTATCGCCGGGGTACGACACCTGCAACATATCAATGCCCGCCATCTGCTTGAAAAGCGCCATGTTCATATGCGAACTGGAACCGATGCTCGCGGTGCCGTGGTTCATCGCCCCCGGCTTGGCCTTCGCCATCTTGATAATGTCGGCAACGGTTTTGCCGGGGAACGACGGATGCGCCACCAGCACGCCCGGCACATGCGCCATCATCGCCACCGGCGCGAAATCGCGCATCGGGTCATAAGGCAATTTGCCGTAGAGCGGCAAACCGGTGGTGAGCACATTGCTGTAGGTGAAAAACAGCGTGTAGCCATCCGGCGCGGATTTCGCCGCTGCCGCCGCTGCGATCTGCCCGCTGGCGCCGCCGCGGTTATCCACTACCACCGGCTGTGACCACAAATCAATCATGCCTTGCTGCAACAGCCGGCCCAGAATATCCGTGCCGCCGCCGGGCGGCGACGGAATCAGCATGCGGATAGGCTTGCCGGGATAAGACGGTGGCGCAGATTGCTGCGCAAAGGCGCATGATACGGATGTTGCCAGTGTTGCCAACGCAACCAGGGCAAACAAGGCAGTCAGGCGTGCGCGTCGGAATATCGGCGTCATGGCGTCCACATTAAGGCAGTGGGTTGTGTATCGACAAAACCACGGCTATTGTAGCGAAACAAATTACAAACATCATGACCTCGCCCATGCAAACAGCAGCCGCACCCACGGTGGCAATGCCCGCCAACGGTTTTCCGCCCATCGTCAATCTGCTGCTGAACCTGGCGCATGCGATTGACCACATGTTCCTGTTGATCTTCGCCACGGCGGTGGCCACCATCGCCGTCGAGTTCGGTTTCAGTACTTGGACAGACCTCATGCCCTACAGCGTCGGCGCGTTTGCGCTGTTTGGACTGGGCTCGCTGCCCGCCGGGCGCCTGGGCGACTTGTGGGGTCGGCGCATCATGATGATTATTTTTTTCTTCGGCATGGGCGCGTCGGCGATGCTGGTAGCGCTTACGCAAAACGCGTGGCAACTCGCGGCGGCGCTGACGCTGCTCGGCGCGTTCGCCGCAATTTATCATCCGGTGGGCATCCCCATGCTGGTGCAGAACGTGCCGAATCCCGGCGCGGTGATCGGGCTTAACGGCTTGGTGGGTAACCTCGGCATTGCCGTTGCCGCGCTGCTCACCGGCCTGCTGGTGAAATGGATCGGCTGGCGCGCCGCGTTCATCGTGCCCGGCATCATCGCGATCGTGTGCGGCATTATTTTCGCGATCAAGTGTCCGCAAGAAACCGAATCGCCCTCCAAACGCAAAGGCGGCAAAGCGAAGGTGACACTCACACCCGCGATGCTCGCGCGCGCCTTCGCGGTGATGACCAGCGCCGCGGCAGTCAGCACCGTGCTGTTTAACTTCACCACCAACGGCAACGCGCAGTTGCTGGCCGAAGGCTTTCGCGGCGTGATCGAAGACCCCGCCATGATCGGCCTGCTGCTGGCGACAATCTACACCATCGCGTCATTGGCGCAACTGGTTGTCGGCCGCCTGATCGACCGCATGCCGTTCAAACCGCTGCAACTGTGGATGTCGGTGATTCAAATTCCGCTGCTCATCGTCGCCGCGCATACGCAAAGCTGGGGGCTGTTCGTGGCATTGCTGGCGGTGATGGTGTTCGTGTTCGGCTCGATCCCCTTCACCGACGCCATGATCGTGCGCTACGTCGATGACCGCCTGCGCTCGCGCGTGGCCGGCATGCGACTGACGGTAGCGTTTGGTTTCAGTTCAGCGGCGGTGTGGGCGCTGGGGCCGATGGTGAAGGAGATCGGGTTTTCCAATGCGCTGTGGATCATGGCGGGGATTGCGGCGTTGAAAGCGGCTATTGTGTTGTTGTTGCCGGAGGAGCCAGGTCTGGCTGAAAAAAAGGTTTAAAAACAAATGGTTATGTTATATCGTGTCTGACCCTATTACACTGCGGACGCTGCGCGATAAAGCCGCGCAACGCCGGTTACTTCTACGTTGAGGCTGTAGAAAAACCATTTTTCGCGTGCTCACCTTCATCCGCTTGAGCCGACAAGCGGGAGGCTGAAATGGGTTTTATGTTTATCGACTTT
>JAYVQD010000254.1:0-7237 GCA_043777275.1 Nitrosomonadales bacterium | reverse complement strand
CGTGGCAAAACGCACTCAAGTCAACACGGTTATCGCCAATCCCTTTGTCAATATGGCGTTGTCGTCCAAGGTGCGCCCGAAGACACTTGCCCAGGACGCACCGTCTCTTATGGTCGCATGCGGACTGGCTTTGCGGAGGTTTGACTCATGATGCGTATTAATCTTCTGCCGCATCGCGAGATCCGGCGCAAACAACAGCAGCAGCAATTTATTGCCGCACTCGGCCTGGTGGCTATCGTCGCTGCGGTGATCGCCTATAGCGTCTACTATGTTCTGGACGAAGAGCACGTCAATCAAGTAGATCGAAATAAGTATCTCACCGAAGAAATCGCCAAGGTCGACAAAGAGATTGCGGAGATCAATCGCCTCAAGGAACAAACCGCTTCGCTGCTGGCACGCAAGCAAGTAGTGGAAACGCTGCAAAGCAATCGGTCGGAAACCGTCCATCTGCTCGATCAGTTGGTGCGGCAGTTGCCCGACGGTATGTATTTACGATCGGTCAAGCAACAGGGCTCGAAGGTTACCGTCAACGGGGTTACCCAGTCGCAGGCGCGTGTCTCAACATTGATGCGCAATCTGGAGTCCTCCCAGAAACTGGGAAATCCAGCACTGGTCGAAATTAAGGCTATTCCGCAGGGAGCGCTACGCGCGAACGAGTTTACGATGAACGTTAGCATTGTTCGACCGAAACCCGAGGATACCCCTCGCGGCGCGCCCAAGAAAGGATGATCCGCCATGACGCTTGACGAACTGCGACGACTGGATCCCAAGAAGATGGGTTCCTGGCCGGTTTTACCAAAACTGGGCATGTTGCTTTTGGTGCTGTTACTGATACTCGGCGCCGCTTATTGGTTTGTCTGGAAAGACCAATTGGCGCTGAATGAGTCCGAGCGCGCCAAAACCGAGCAGTTAAAAACAACCTTCCTCGACAAGAAGAAAGTTGCCATTGATCTGCCCGCCTACCGCAAGCAATTGGATGACATCGAAAAACAGTTTGGCGCGCTGTTGCGGCAGCTGCCTGGAAAATCCGAAATGGATGCGTTGCTAACGGATATTAATCAAGCCGGCCTGGGACGCGGACTTCAGTTTGAATTGTTCAAGCCCGCAGCCGCAGAAACGGTGAAGGATTTCTATGCCGAATTGCCGATTACCATACGCATAACCGGGAACTACCATGATATCGGCGCGTTCGCCGGAGACATTGGCAAGTTGTCGCGCATTGTGACACTTAACGATATCGCTGTCGGCGCCGGGAAAGACACCCTGACGATGGATGCGACGGCCATGACGTATCGCTATCTTGATGAAGCTGAAGTAGCTGAAAAAAGGAGAGTGGTGGCGGCGGAAAACGCCAAAAAAGGCCCCGCGCCCAAAAAATGATGCTTAAATACCTGATCCCCTTGGTCGCTTGCGCGCTCTTTTCGGCCTGTAGCAGCGAAAAGCATTCTGATTTGCGCGAGTTCGTGAAGAACGCCGACTCCATGCCCCGCGGACGCATTCCGCCGCTGCCGGAGGTCAAACCGTACACGCCCGTGGAGTATGCGGCGTTCGATCTCACCGATCCGTTCAAACCGAGAAAAATCGAACCGCCGAAAGGCGCAGCGGCCGGCGGCGTGCAACCCGACGTAAACCGCCGCCGTGAGCCGCTGGAGGCTTATCCGCTCGAAGCGCTAAAGATGGTGGGTGTGATTAAGCAAAGGGGCTACTTCGCCTTGGTAAAAACGCCGGACAACAATTTGTTTCAAGTGAAGTCCGGCAATTATCTAGGTCAGAATTTCGGGCGCATCACAGAGATTTCGGACACCGCCATAAAACTTAAAGAAATCGTGCAAGACAGCAGTGGCACCTGGGAAGAGAAAGACCAGTCGCTATTGTTGCAGGAATGACCAGGAGAATAAGATGAACATCATAAATCCGTCGATGGTATTGCGTATGCGAACTGTTCTGCTTGCGGTTTTGCTTGGCATGGGAGCACAAGCGGCTACCGCACAGAACAGCATCGAAAGCATCAATGTGTCTCCGCAAAGCGGCGGCAAAATTGTAGTTCGTGTCGGCCTTAAAGAAGCGCTGGTCGCTCCGCCCGCCGGATTCACCGTGAACAATCCGCCGCGCCTGGCTTTTGACTTCGCGAACACCGGCAACGGTCTCGGTCGTAACGCACAGGATGTGTCCGATGGTGAAGTTCGCCGTATCAATATTGTGCAGGCAGGCGATCGTACCCGCATGGTGCTCGAATTGGCGCGCGTCTTGAACTACGAAACGCAGATTGACGGAAAGACCGTATTGATTACGCTGCAAGGCACCGCTGCAGCGGCTGCGGGATCCAGCGGCCAGCGATTTGCGGAAGCAAGCAGTACCGCGGACCAAAAACACAGCCTGCGGAATGTCGATTTCCGCCGCGGCAACGCCGGCGAAGGCCGTGTCGTGATCGATCTGTCGGATAGCCAGGTAGGGATAGACTTGCGCAAGCAAGGCCGTTCCATCGTTATTGATTTTCTAAACTCCGATCTGCCGGCCAACCTTGTCAAACGTTACGACGTCGCCGATTTCGGCACCCCGGTGCAGTTGATCGAGGCCACCAAGCAAGGCGGCAACGCCCGCGTGGTTATCACGCCGACCGGCAATTGGGAGCACTCAGCGTATCAGGCGGATAACCGGTTTATTGTTGAGGTCAAACGGGTGGTCGAAGACCCGAATCGTCTGGTGCAAAAAGGCTTTGCGGGCGAAAAGCTCTCGCTCAATTTCCAGAACGTCGAGGTTCGGTCCGTGCTGCAAGTGCTGGCGGACTTTACCGGCCTGAATATTATTACCAGTGACTCCGTATCGGGCAATTTGACGCTGCGCCTCAAGGACGTGCCGTGGGATCAGGCGCTGGACATCATCCTTCGCAGCAAGGGCTTGGACATGCGCAAGGACGGCAACGTGGTGTGGATCGCGCCCCGCGACGAACTCGCGACCCGGGAAAAACTGGCGCTGGAATCACGTTCGCAGATCTCCGATCTGGAACCGACGCAGACTGAAAGCTTTCAGATGAATTATCAAAAAGCGGTCGACTTTCAAGCGCTGCTGTCGAACCCCACGCAACGTATATTATCCAAGCGTGGCAGTGCGGTAGTGGATGCTCGCACCAATCAGGTTTTTGTTCAGGACACGCCGAGCCGCCTTGAAGACGTGCGGCGATTGATTCGGGTTATCGACGTGCCGGTACGCCAAGTGATGATTGAGGCGCGCATCGTAGAAGCGACGGACACCTTTAGCCGCAACTTGGGCGCTCGTCTGTCATTCCGGGACTCGAACCCCGAGAATAGTTTCGCCCTGCCCTTTAACAGATCAAACCCGATTCGCGGCAACGTTAACGCCAGCAGCGCCACGCCGTCGCTGGGTGGTACGGCCGGAACCTTCTCTACCGTATTGTTTAATACCGCCCAGACGCGCTTTTTGAACCTTGAATTGACTGCGTTGCAAGCAGACGGCAAAGGCAAGATCATTTCCAGCCCGCGTGTCATTACAGCCAATCAGAACGAAGCGACTATTGAGCAGGGCACCGAGATTCCTTATCAGCAAGCGTCGTCCAGTGGTGCGACCTCGATATCGTTCAAGAAGGCCACGCTGTCCCTCAAAGTGAAACCGCAAGTGACACCCGACGATAACGTGATTATGACTTTAAAGATCAATAAGGACTCGCGCGGCACGGAGACGTCTGCCGGGCCGGCCATCGATACCAAGCAGGTTGCAACCGAAGTGCTGGTTGAGAATGGTGGCACCGTGGTTCTCGGCGGCATCTACACGCAGGAAGAGAGCTCCACCACGGAAAAGGTGCCTGTGTTGGGTGATCTCCCTTATGTCGGCTTCCTGTTCAAGAACAACCGGAAAGTCGATGAGCGACGCGAGTTGCTAGTGTTCATTACACCGAAAATCCTCAAGGACAATCTGAATCTGCGCCAGTAATCCGCTTCAGCGCGGTTCACGCATCGGCGGCGTCTTCGGACGCCGCTTTTTTTGCGCGCGGGCGATGTCCGTCGTGACGCAGCCCAGCGCATTGATTCAGCTAGAATTCGTTTATGAGCGATGAAAACAAGCCTCTTCCGCCAGCGTCCTTCGACGGAAGTATTATTCTGGTGGGACTGATGGGCGCCGGCAAAACGTCCGTGGGCAAGGCGCTGGCGCGCTTGCTCGGGAAACATTTTCACGATTCCGATCAGGAGATTGAACGTGCGACCGGTGTGAAAATCCCCGTGATTTTCGAGTTCGAAGGCGAAGCCGGGTTCCGCGCACGGGAAAGCAAAATGCTGGCGGAGCTGGTGCAAAGGAACAATATCGTGCTGGCAACCGGTGGCGGCGCGGTGTTATCCGCGGAAAACCGTGGGGTATTGGCTGCCAACGGAACGGTGATTTACCTTCGGGCGCCGGTGCGGTCTTTGCTAAAGCGTACCCGGCGGGATCGCAACCGGCCGTTGCTGCAGGTGCCGGACCCCGCGGCCAAACTCACCGCATTGTTTGAGCAACGGGATCCGTTGTACTGCGAAATCGCACACCTTATCGTTGATACCGGGGAACAAAGTGTGCGCGTGCTGGCGGGCCAAATTGTAGATAAACTGCGAGATCTTGCCATCATGCCCCCTGCGACGACGAACTGAATTCATGCGCACCTTATCCGTAAACCTCGACAGCCGCAGCTATCCGATACATATCGGCGCGGGGCTTCGTACTCAAGCCGCGCTCATCCCGGAAAAACTGTTGCAGGGAAAAGCGGTGGTCATCACCAACCAAACCATAGCGCCGCTGTATTTGGACGCGGTGCTTGGCGCGCTGCGCACGCGCGGCGCCGAGTGCATCCCCATTGTGCTGCCGGATGGTGAGGCCTACAAAAGTTGGGAGACACTGAACCAGATTTTCGATGCGCTGCTGACCAATCGCTGCGAGCGCAAAACACCGCTGATCGCGCTCGGCGGTGGTGTCATTGGCGATCTCACCGGCTTTGCCGCAGCGACGTATCAGCGTGGCGTGCCGTTCATCCAGATTCCCACGACGCTGCTGGCGCAGGTGGATTCCGCCGTCGGCGGCAAAACTGCGGTTAATCATCCGCTGGGCAAAAACATGATCGGTGCGTTCTATCAGCCGCAGGTGGTGATCGCCGATATGGACACGCTGCGCACCCTGCCCCCGCGCGAGCTGGCTGCCGGTCTCGCCGAAGTCATCAAGTACGGCTTCATTCGTGACCCGGCGTTTCTGGATTGGCTTGAAAATAACCTCGATCGCTTGCTCGCACTCGAGCCCGAAGCACTGGCGTTCGCGGTCGAGCGTTCCTGTCAGAACAAGGCCGATGTCGTCGCCAACGACGAGCACGAAACGGGTGAACGCGCACTGCTTAATTTCGGCCACACCTTCGGCCACGCGATTGAGGCGGGCATGGGCTACGGTTCATGGTTACATGGCGAAGCCGTCGCCGCAGGCATGGTGATGGCCGCGCGCTTTTCCGAAAAACTGGGGCTGATCGGCAAGTCCGATGTGCAGCGCGTGGTCGATATTTTGGTGCGCGCCAAACTTCCGGTCGCCGCACCCGAGCTGGGCGCGGATCGTTACCTCGACCTGATGGGGCACGACAAAAAAGTCGAAGGCGGCAAGATCAAATTCATCCTGCTGAAAAAGCCCGGTGTAGCCTTCATCTGTAATCAATACGACAGCGCCGCGCTGCACGACGTGTTGGCTACGCCGGCCCAAGCCCATGCTTAAAGTCGCGCCTTATGCGGCACAGGCGTCAGCCTCCGGTGGACGGGTGCATCGCGAGCCCGCCGCACAGGGGCGCAGCGAGTATCAGCGCGACCGTGATCGCATTATTCATTCCACTGCGTTTCGCCGCCTGGAATACAAGACGCAGGTTTTCGTTAACCACGAGGGCGACCTTTTTCGCACGCGGCTGACGCACAGCCTTGAGGTCGCGCAAATTGCGCGCTCGATCGCGCGCCAGTTGAATCTCGACGAAGACCTTACCGAGGCGATCACCCTCGCGCATGATCTTGGCCACACCCCGTTTGGCCACGCCGGGCAGGATGCGCTCAACGCCTGCATGAAGCCCTACGGCGGTTTTGAACACAATCTGCAAAGCCTGCGCGTGGTCGATCACCTTGAGCAACGCTATGGCGGCTTTGACGGCCTTAACCTCACCTTTGAAACGCGCGAAGGCATCCTCAAACATTGCTCGCGCAAGAACGCGCTGCAACTCGGGGCGGTGGCCGAGCGCTTTATCAAACGGCGGCGCCCGTCGCTGGAAGCGCAACTGGTCAACCTGGCCGACGAGCTTGCTTACAACAATCACGACGTCGACGATGGCCTGCGCTCCGGGCTGGTGACGCTGGAGCAGCTTGCCACGGTGCCGATCTTCCGGCGGCATCGAGATCTCGCGCTGAAAACATTCCCTAAAATCAACGAGCGCCGTCTGGTGCATGAAACCGTGCGGCGCATGATTAGTACTTTGGTGTCCGACCTCACACGCCAGAGCGCCGCCGCCATCCGCGCACAATCTCCGGCGTCGCCGGACGACGTGCGGCGTGCCCCTGCGCTGATCGCGTTCAGCTCGCGCATCGAGAAGGAACAGCTTGAATTAAAACAGTTTTTGCGCATCAACCTCTACCAGCACTACCGCGTGGCGCGCATGAGCAGCAAAGCGCGGCGCATCGTCACCGAACTCTTCAACGCCCTGCTTGCCGAACCCAAACTGCTGCCGCCCGATTTTCAGGCGCGCGCACGCGACGGCAAGCCGCGCGCCATCGCCGATTACATCGCCGGCATGACCGACCGCTATGCCATGCTGGAGCACCGCCGGCTGTTCGCCGTGGAGCCCGTCTAAGCTGCGCTGAAACGTTACCGCACGTAGTAGTGCGAGGTCGCGCGATAGGGAGCGTTTGCCGCTGGCGGAGACGCTGGTGGCTTGCCACAGCACTTTGCTGTCGCTAACGTGAGTGCGCGGAACGGAAGGTATTCATCACACTGACAATATGCTTCCGAGCCGCATCGAACCTCGACGGCGCGCGCGCAAATGGTAGACTGTTTTTTTGCAGGGGTGACGGGGGTGATCATGGAAATAACCGTTAAGTCTTTGGGTATCGACCGACTCAACGTCGATGAGCGGCTTGCGCTCGTCGAGGAAATTTGGGCGACGATTTGCGCCGACGCTGTGACTTTTCCGCTCACTGATGCACAACGCGCGGAGCTTGATCGCCGCGTGGCGGACGACGAC